>CAUFVC010000087.1:0-7994 GCA_959029275.1 uncultured Eubacteriales bacterium
TTAAGAGGGTCTTAGAGGGGGAAGATCTGTCCTCTCTCGCAAGAGAAGCGGGCGTCATGCCGCAGGTGCTGGCGGAGGCAATCAATGAGAAAGCGATCGAGTGGCTCGGGGACACGGTATTGTTGGAGGAGAACGGCGTGTTTCGGATTTTGGAAGATTATGCGGACGATGTGCGATCAATCTTGTAGGAGGATTGGAATTCTATGCAGGGTAAGGTGCCAAAAAGAATTGCGACAGCAATTTTGAACTCACTAAAGGGGGGCGTTGTACCCCGAGTCGGACTGGGGTATATTGCGGTGGGCCGCGAGGCGGAGATCAGCGCGCTGCTGACGGATATTGACATTATCGAGGATGGCGGCGCAGCGTTCCGTTTTATTGTCGGCCGGTATGGCAGCGGCAAGAGCTTTCTGCTTCAGACAATGCGCGGGCACGCCATGGACCGCGGCTTTGTGGTGGCCGACGCTGACCTTTCGCCGGAACGGCGGCTCATGGGGACGAAGAATCAGGGGTTGGCCACATACCGGGAATTGATTCAGAACCTTTCCGTCAAGGCTCGACCGGAGGGAGGCGCGCTGCCCCTGATACTGGAAAAGTGGATCTCCGCCATTCAGGCGAAGGTCGCGGCCTCTACCTCTTTTGATGTGGAGGATCCGGCTTTTGAGAGGGCGGTGAAGGCGCAGATCTTTGAGACCATCGACGCCATGGAGGGGATGGTCCACGGGTTTGATTTTGCCAGAGTCATCTCTCTGTACTGGGAGGCATACCGCAGTGGGGACGAGGAGATCAAATCCAAGGTTCTGCGGTGGTTTCGCGGCGAGTACGCCACCAAGACTGAGGCCAAGCGGGATCTGGGCGTTCAGGTCATCATTGGGGATGAGGATTGGTACGACTACATGAAGCTGTTTGCCGCATTCTTTGTCAAAGCGGGATATAAAGGGCTTCTGTTGATGATCGATGAGCTTGTCAACATTTTCAAAATCCCCAATGCGGTCACAAGACAGTATAATTATGAAAAAATTCTGACCATGTACAATGACGTGCTCCAGGGCAAGGCGCGGTCACTGGGAATCTTTATGGGCGCAACGCCGGCCTGCATTGAAGACACGCGCCGGGGTGTCTTTAGCTACGAAGCCCTCCGATCCAGGTTGGAGGAGGGGCGATTCGCGTCCCAGACCTCACGGGATATGTTGGCGCCCATCATACGCCTACAGCCTCTATCCTACGAGGAGATGTATGTTCTGATTGAGCGGCTGGCGGACATCCACTCCCAATTGTATGGGTATGAGAGACGATTGGAGCAGGATGATATGATCGGCTTTATCAAGACGGAGTTTGGCCGGATTGGAGCCAGCCAGAACTTGACCCCCCGGGAGATTATCCGGGATTTTGTGGAGCTGCTCAACATATTGTACCAAAATCCGGACAAAACCGTGAGCGACCTGCTGTCGGAGAAAGAATATCCCAGCGCGGCGCCAGGCGGACAGGGCGCGGAGGAGGCCGACGAGGACTATGCGGAGTTCACTCTATGAGCGGCTGGTGCCCTTTATACAGGCGAATCTATTGTTTTAGGAGGATAGATGTATGAGCGCAACCCTGTGGATTGCGGACTTGGATGGAACGCTGCTGCGGCCGGACGCGACGCTGGGAGACTATTCCCTGCGGACGCTCAATTCCCTGATCGATGGGGGGCTTGCCTTTTCCATCGCAACGGCGAGAACGCCTGCGACAGTCTTTCCTATTTTGAGGGGGCTGCATCTGAGGGCCCCCATGGTCATGATGGGGGGAGCGCTTGTCTATGACCCGATGGCGCAGGAGTACAAACGAAAATACGAGATCGATATCGAGACGGCGCGGCGAATCTATGGGATTTTGTATCAGCATGGAGTCAACGGGTTCGTCTACACGATGGACAAGGGGATCTTGACCGTGTTTTACGAGACTTTAGAGCCACCCCAGATGTTTCAATTTTATGAGGAGCGGGTCCGACTCTACAACAAGCCCTTTTCACACATTTCATCTTTTGCTGAGATCGACCGGGGACCGCTTTTAATCAGTATTCGGGATCAGAAGGAGAGGCTGTGGCCTGTGTGCCATGCCGTTGAGGAGCTTGCAGGGATCCAGATTTCTTTTTACGAGGATGTCTATCTGAACGGGTACTGGTATCTGGAGATATCCAGCGGGGAAGCGTCTAAATGCAGGGGGATTCAGTACATCCGGGAGCAATACGGGTACACTCGCATCATCGGGTTTGGAGATAATCTAATCGATCTGTCTCTATTTGAGGGCTGTGACGAGGGGTACGCCGTTGAGAATGGCCGGGACGAGTTGAAACAGGCGGCCACAGGAGTCATCGGCGCGAACGATGAGGAGAGCGTTGCCAGATGGATATGGGAACACGCGGATATGGAGGGATAGGCGTGCAAAAGCGATCCGTGCTGAAAGAGTACTTCGGGTATGACTCCTTTCGACCGGGGCAGGAGGAATTGATCGACCAGTGTCTGCAAGGGCGGGATGTGCTTGGAATCATGCCGACGGGAGCCGGAAAGTCCATCTGTTATCAAGTGCCCGCCATGATGTTTGATGGGATTTCGCTGGTCATATCGCCCTTGATCTCTCTGATGCAGGACCAGGTGGAGGCTCTGATACAGGCCGGAATTCCTGCCGCCTATCTCAACAGCTCACTGAGTGCCTCGCAATTCCGAAAGGCGTTGGCGTTTGCCCGGCAAGGGCGGTATAAACTGATCTATGTAGCGCCGGAACGGCTGCTCACCCCTGATTTTTTGGACTTTGCATTGCACGCTGCGATCTCCATGGTGACCATCGATGAGGCCCACTGTGTCTCCCAGTGGGGCCAGGACTTTCGGCCAAGCTATCTGAAGATCCCTCGGTTTATCGAGATGCTTTCCGCCCGGCCTGTGGTATCAGCGTTCACGGCGACGGCGACGCAGAAGGTGAGGGAGGATATTGTGGAGCGGCTGGAGCTTAGATCGCCATTCCTTTTGACCACAGGATTTGATCGAAGCAATCTCTATTTTGCGGTGGAAGCGCCGAAGGATAAATTGGAGGCTGTCAAAGCGTATCTTCGGAACAATCCCGGCGGAAGCGGGATTGTGTACTGTATTACGAGAAAATTGGTGGAGGAGGTCGCGCTTGCCCTCCAGAAAGCCGGTTATGCCGCCACCCGGTATCACGCTGGGCTGAGCGACGAAGAGCGAAAGCGGAACCAGGAGGATTTTCTGTATGACCGCGCTCGAATTATGGTTGCGACCAATGCCTTTGGCATGGGGATTGACAAGTCTAACGTCTCCTTTGTCATCCACTATAATATGCCCAAAAATATGGAAAGCTACTATCAGGAAGCGGGGCGGGCTGGGCGGGATGGCTCGGAGGCGGATTGCATTTTGCTCTACGGAGGGCAGGATGTGGTCACCAACCAATTTCTCATCGACCGGGAGCGAAACAATGAAGAGCTGTCGGACGAGGAGAAGGAGACGATCCGCCAGCGGGAGCAGGAACTGCTGAAGACCATGACGTTCTACTGCCATACGCGGGAGTGTCTGCGGCAATATATTCTGCGGTATTTTGGGGAGAAGGCGCCGTCCTACTGCGGCAATTGCAGCAGCTGTAGAGCAAACTTTGAGGAGGTTGATGTCACCAGAGCGGTCAAGCAGATTTTGCTGTGCGTACACCAGACTCGAGAGCGATTCGGCGTCAAAATGGTGGTTGACGTTTTGCGGGGCAGCAAGGGAAAGCGTCTCCAAACTTTATCGCTGGATGCGCTGTCCACCTACGGATCTCTGGCGGATGAGTCGGAGACTAGGATTCGAGAGATTATAACGCAGCTAGAATTGATGGGATGCCTGGAGGTGACGACAGGAGAATACCCGATCCTCCGGCTGTTCCGGCAGAGGGCGAAGGAGGTGCTGCACAGCGAAGAACCCATCCGGATGAAGATCGTCAAGGATGCGCCAACGGAAAAAACAGGACATGGGCGTGAGCCGGTCGCGTCGGTGGCGGGAACGGCTACGAGCCGTCTGTTTGAGCGGCTTCGCCGGCTGAGAGTTTCCGTCGCCGCATCCTCCCATGTGCCATCCTATGTGGTATTTTCCGATGCCACACTCCGGGATATGTGCAGTAAAATGCCGGTTACAGAGGAAGAATTTCTGAAAGTGTCGGGTGTTGGACAGGCCAAACTGAAGAAATACGGCCCTGTGTTCCTGGGCGAAATCAAAGCGTTTTTGATGGAATCCGCTGACGGTGCATAGTAGAGGAATATCGCCACATCACTACGTAAAGTTTAGGAAATGCCAGAAAGAGGAGAAAGCCTGGCAATCATTTAAAAAATTTTGAGCAAAGCGATTGATTTCGCATTTGCTTTATGCTATCATATCGGTATCGGTTTGAAACGCTCCCGTACACAAAGGCTATTTGTGTACGGGATTTTTTGTTCAGACCGAACGGCGGTTAAAAGGTGTTTGGGATACCCTTTCAAATTATGACGGCAGTTTAAAATGCCTTTATTGGTTAGGAGGAGTAGTGGATATGAAGGACAGCAAAGCGGTATTGAAAAATTTTGTGAAGTATGTATCGCTGAACATTTTAGGGCAAATGGCCTACTCTTGCTATACCTTAGCGGATACCTTTTTTGTATCGGCCCGTCTAGGGGCAGACGGTCTAACCGCCCTTAACCTTGCCTTTCCTGTATTCTGTCTGTTAAATGGAACAGGGCTAATGATTGGCATGGGCGGTGGTACGAGATATTCGATTGCAAAAAGTCGCGGCGAAAATGAAAAAGCCAGTCGGATTTTTACGAACGCAGTATACATGGTAGCCTGTTTCGCAGTTCTGTTTTTTTTAACTGGCGTATTCTTGTCAGGCCTGCTTGTAAAAGTGTTAGGGGCTGATCGCACAGTATTTTCCATGACAAACACATATCTCAAAGTCATGCTGTTGTTTGCTCCGGCTTTTTTGACAAATAATCTTCTCCAATGTTTTGTGAGAAATGACGGGTGTCCGTCACTCTCCATGGTGGCAATGATGAGTGGAAGCCTGTCTAATGTAATTCTTGATTATATGTTTATTTTTCCGCTTCGCATGGGAATATTCGGGGCTATCCTTGCCACAGGTCTGGCCCCCATTATCAGTATTGTCGTTTTATCTCCATATTTCATCAAAAAAAAGAATGGGTTTCATTTTATAAAATCCATGCCGGACGTGAGAAAGTTACGTGAAATCATATCGAGCGGTGTACCACCGTTTGTGGTGGAAATATCTTCGGGTATCGTGATGTTCCTGTTCAATTTTATCATTCTCCGATTAGCAGGGAATACCGGCGTGGCGGCTTTTGGAATTATCACAGTCATTTCTCTGGTAGTCGTTGCAATCTATACGGGATTGTCACAGGGCATACAGCCGATCCTTAGTTCAAATTATGGAACAGGAGATACAGCAGGTATAAAAATCATATTGCGATCCGCTATGGTTACAGCACTTCTTTTGTCAGGCATAATGTATGCGGTCATATTCTTTGATGCTTCACAGATTGCCCTTATTTTTAACATTGAGAGAAATGAAACGCTTCAAGCACTTGCAGTAACAGGGCTGAAATTGTATTTTCTCGCCTGTCCGTTTATCGGGTTTAACATTGTGACAGCCACATATTTTACATCAACGGAGCGTCCCCGCCTCGCTCAGATTATCACCCTCTTGAGAGGGCTGGCAGTGCTTGTGCCAATGGCTTTCCTGCTTTCTGCAATTCTGGAGATGACAGGCGTGTGGTGTGCCTATCCATTGACAGAATTTATTGTTGCGATAGTAGGAATGACATTTTATGTCCTGACCAAAGGCAAGAAAGGTTTTTGACGCAGACAACACATTTTGCCGGCACTCAAAATTGTTGGATAGTCCTGTTAGATGGGGGAAATATAAGAACGGTCCAACTGCCCTAGATTTAACACTGAATGATATGGGAGGCTTGTGAAGGGATGAAAAATGAAATCATGCTTATCACCTATGGAGACAGCATGGGGCGCAATTTAAAAGAACTAAAACAGGCGCTGGATCGACACTTTGTCCGAGCGGTTGGAGGCGTGCATATTTTGCCATTTTTTCCTTCATCTGCGGACAGAGGTTTTGCTCCGATTCAGTATGACAAGGTGGATGAAAAGCTGGGAACCTTTGATGATGTGAAGGCCATCAGCGAAGATTACCCGGTCATGTTCGATTTCATGGTGAATCATATCTCACGAAGTTCCTTATACTATCGGGACTTTCAGGAGAATAAGGACGGATCGCCATACCGCGATTTTTTCATACGGTATAAGGATTTCTGGGATAAGGGGGAGCCAACTCCGGAACAGGTTGGCCTCATTTACAAGCGAAAGCCCAGAGCGCCATATATTGAGGTGGAGTTTGCCGATGGCACTTCAGAGAAAATCTGGTGTACCTTCAGCGAAGAGCAGGTGGATCTCAACGTGGAGTCTCCGGTGACGAAAGCCTTCATCCAAGATACGCTGCGCCATATGTGCCGGAGAGGGGCATCCATGATTCGCCTGGACGCCTTTGCCTATGCAGTCAAAAAGCCCAACACCAGCTGCTTTTTCGTGGAGCCCCAGGTGTGGGATCTATTATATGAGATCGAGGAGATCGTAAAGCCTTACGGCGTGGAGATTCTGCCGGAGATCCATGAGCACTACTCCATCCAGCAGAAAATCGCGGAAAAAGGGTTTTGGGTGTATGATTTTGCGCTGCCGATGCTCGTCCTCCACGCCTTATATACCGGCCGGGGCGACCACCTCAAGCATTGGCTGGACATTTGTCCGAGAAAACAGTTTACGACGCTGGACACCCACGATGGAATCGGAGTTGTGGATGTAAAGGACCTGCTCTCCGACGAGGAGATTGAAGAGACAAAGGAAATGCTCTTTGCCAAGGGAGCCAATGTTAAAAAAATTTATAATACGGCAGCGTACAACAACCTGGATATCTACCAGATCAATTGCACTTATTACTCCGCTTTAGGAAACCGGGATCAGGCCTATCTTTTGGCGAGGGCGATCCAATTTTTCGCCCCTGGAATTCCACAGGTTTACTATGTTGGGCTTCTCGCCGGGGCCAATGATATTGCGCTGATGGAATCCAGCCGGCAGGGGCGGGACATCAACCGGCACTATTATACCATGGAAGAGATTGAGGAGGCGGTTAAACGGCCCGTCGTACAGAAGCTTCGTGAGCTTATGATCTTTCGAAATGAATTTCCGGCATTCTCCGGAAGCATATCCACTTCGCTGCCCGACGAAAACAGCATTCGGATTGTGAGAGAATCCGGCGGATATACAGCGATTTTGCAGGCAGATTTGCGAACCCATGAATTTACCATTGAAACAGGCACCCCAGTGGTTGCAGATACCGTGAAAGCGTGATAGAATAGGTACATGGAGTAGGAAATAGGAGCTGCGCCGGAGCAAAACCGATGGAAAGGAAGAGGGAATCGACAATGGCAACCCTTAAGGATGTAGCGGAGCGGGCAGGCATCACAGTGACAACCGTTTCCCGGGTCTTAAATGATCGCGGCTATATCAGCCAACAGACGAGAGAAAAAGTGTATCAGGCGATGAAGGATTTGAACTATCAGCCCAACGAGGCGGCCCGCTCTCTGTCCAAAAAGCGAATGCAGGTGATCGGCGTTATCGTGCCCTCCGTCATGCATCCTTTTTTCAGCAAAGTCGTCAACTATCTGGAGTACTATGCATCGCTGAACCGGTATAAGATTATGCTGTGCAATTCTTTCCACCAGGCTGATAAGGAGGCGGAATACCTGGAGATGCTTCGCTCCAACAAGGTATCGGGCATTGTGCTTTGCAGCCGGACAGAGGAGACGGAGGCTTTTTCTCAGCTGGATATGCCCTTGATCACCTTTGAGCGGTCCATTGCAGGCGATATTCCCTTCGTTGGATGCGATAACTATCAGGGAGGCAAGCTGGCGACAGAACATC
>CAUFVC010000088.1:0-7973 GCA_959029275.1 uncultured Eubacteriales bacterium
CCAACCTCGGGACTGCCATCCGCACTGTCGTTGTCTTGATTCTGGCCTGGGCCATTGTCTTTGCCCAGGGGAAACAGCGGGCGATCAAGAACATCGACCGCAGAAGCGCCCTCTTCATCGTTCTATCCGGGTTTGCCACCGGTCTGTCCTGGCTTTTTTACTATCAGGCGCTACAGGAGGGCCAGGCCAGTATCGTCGCGCCTATCGATAAGCTGAGCATCGTTATCACAATTGTGTTCTCCCGCGTCGTGCTGAAAGAAAAATTGCCCACCAGGGCTTTGATCGGATTTCTCCTCCTGGTGGGCGGAACCATGCTATTGCTCGTCAACTTTTAAGCGGACGCCATGGCGGCTTTGGGACCGCGGATCCAAGCTATCGTATCCCGAATCGTCTGGTACAGATCCCGGGGCTGATACGCTAGATCCCTTGTCGCTTTGTCATGGCTAAAACGATCATTGCTGGAGAGCGTGTACAGGGAATATTTTGTGTAGAGAGGGCGTTCCTGTCTACACCGGGAGATCCATCCCATAAGGGGTGCCGCTCCCCTGGCCATCCACATGGGCAACACCGGAAGACGCCGGCCGCCGCCGACTGCGCGCGCGATCCGGAGAATCTCTTTAACCTCATAATGTCGGTTGGACAGAATATAACATTCGCCGCTTTTTCCCTTCTCCGCTGCCATGAGACACCCCAAGGCCACATCCCGGACATCGACGAAATCGTACCCGCCCTTTACGCAGGCTGGCAATTTACCCGCAATATAGTCCTCCACCATTTGAACAAGATAATTGCCTGAAGCGTCATAGGGGCCTAGGATGCCAGACGGATGTACTACCACCGCGTCCAACCCCTCCCTGACCGCATCCAAAACCGCCTGTGTCGCTTCCGCTTTCGTCTTGGCATAGCCGCCTACAACCCAGTCCGGCGAAAATCGTTTGACCTCCCGCAATACTTTTAGGCGATCCCCTTCCGGAATCGCATGGACGGAGCTGACATAGAGCATCCGTTTCACCCCGTATTCTTTGCAGAGAGCAATCATGTTTTTCGTTCCGTTCACATTGACATCGTACATTCTAGGCGACAGGTCCTCCGAAATATCGATCACTCCGGCGGTGTGGAGAACCGTGACATCTTGTCCCTGGATTCCCTCAAACAGAGGCCGCAGGCTGTCAATTCTGCGAACATCCCCTTTGAAGTATTGTATATTGGTATCCCCCTCCGCTTGCTCCGAGGGCAAGATCAGTCCGCGCACTGACGCAGATTCTTTCCGAAGCATTCGAATGATGGTGCCACCCAGATGCCCGTTGGCGCCTGTCACAATATAAAGCCGTTTCATTCCAATCACTCCCCGTATAATACTTTGTTGTTTTTGCTTTCTATGTATAGTATAATGGATACGGAGGTCGGGTTCAATCAACAGATTTTTGCCGTTGCGTATCTTACTGTACAGAATCAACAGAGTTTGTTCAGGAATTCATGGATGTCACAAAAAATTCATGCCGACTTTTCATATTGGATACAAGGAGGCGATTTCGGTGAAAACAAACGGACAGGACCATCGGTCTCGGGTAACCCTCATGCTTATCCGCAAGGCTCTGATGGAGCTGCTGCGGCAAAAGCCGATCCAGGCTATTTCAATCAAGGAGCTGTGCGAATGCGCCGGGATCAACCGCGGCACTTTTTACGCTCACTATACTGATATGTATGATTTGCTGCAAAAAATAGAGGCGGACATGCTGCAAGATTTTCAAGAAGCGCTCAAACCACTGCTGACCACAAACGCCTCTGACTTGACTCCG
Source organism: uncultured Eubacteriales bacterium (assembly GCA_959029275.1). Classification (GTDB taxonomy): domain Bacteria; phylum Bacillota; class Clostridia; order Lachnospirales; family Bianqueaceae; genus Bianquea. The sequence goes on from CAUFVC010000088.1 coordinate 1,800, forward strand.
GTTAAAATCACAGCGGCGATCTTCCGATGCCTGAAGGACAACGCCGATCTCTGCACCGTAACCCTCGGGGACTATGGCGACAAGTCTTTCGCCCTCCAGCTTATCAACCTTGGACGCGAAAAATGTATGGAAGCCTATTCCAAATTTTTCACCGGCGCCACGCCAAAAGAAATTGAATTTTTCTATGCTTTTGTCAGCGCCGGGTGCATCGGCCTTTTGCAGAAATGGTTGGCTGAGGGCATGGTCACCAGCGCGGAGGAGATCGCCGCCATGGCAGAAAATATAATGCTCCACGGCATGGGCTATTTGGAGTCTAAAAATCCGTGAGGCGGCGCGGTAGTTTTTTCTTACCATTACATTTCTGCGGCTTGCCCATGCTCAAAAGGCCGCTGCCCCATAGACAAATTATCTATTTTGCAGCGGCCCCGGCTCTTGACCCGGTATCCCACACGCATCCGCGCGGCATTGCTTACAGTGGGTGAACTGCGGCAGACTTTTCGCCGCAGCATTTCTACACTCATGCATCATTTTAGGGGTGGGCGCCGGATAATCGGAGAGTGCTGCCTGTGGTATCAGCGGCATGAGATTCATGAGGATGGCGCCCCATTTTCCAGCGGCCTGTGCTATTGACTCAGTCTCCTGATCATTGATCCCCGGAACCAAGACGGTATTGATCTTAACAGCAATTCCAGCCGCCGCCGCCCTTTGAACTCCCACCCGCTGCGCGTCCAGTAACAGCGAAATTCCCTCCTCCAAGGGCAGAACCTTGCCATGATATTGGATATGGCTGTACAATCTGCGGGCTGTTTCCATCCGCAGGGCATTGACCGTTACAGTCAGCGTTTTGACGCCGTATTCCGTCAGTTCCTCAATTTTTTCTGGCAGGAGCAACCCATTTGTGCTCAGACAAAGGGTCATATGGGGAAACGATCTGCGGAGCAGTGCCAGCGTCTCCATGGCAGCAGGGTTGCACAGCGGATCACCAGGCCCGGCAATGCCGATCACCCTCAACTGCGGCGCTTGGCAGAGCGCTTGTTCCACCCGCTGAAGCGCCTGTTCTGGCGTTAGGATCGTCGATGAAACCCCCGGGCGAGACTCATTAGGGCAGTCGAAACGCCTATCGCAGTAGGCACACTGGATATTACAGGATGGCGCCACGGGGAGGTGGAGCCGTCCATATTGAAAATGTGCGCCTCTGGAAAAGCAGGGGTGTTCCCCAACGCGGTCCTGGATCTCTCGGCTCAGCGGCACAGCGACTCCACCTCCTCATCTGACAGAGGGGTGGGAATACAGGTGTACGAATTCTCCAAAATCGCCATGGCAAGTGTACGGAAATGATCGCTGACGGGGTGTTCAGGTTGCGCTTCCAGCAGAGTCTTACGGCTCAACTCTGCCTGGCCGATAGCCGCCGTCATGGGAATATACCCGATTACATTCGACCCAATGCAGGATGCAAAGGCGGCAACCGTGTGGGGATTGTCCACGCTGCTCCGCCCGTTGTGAATAATCCCTGCCAGACGCACACTTCCGCTTTGCGCGTACTTGCGGATGCCCCGGCATATATTATTTGCCGCATAAATTGCCATAAAGTCTGAGGTTGTGACCAGATATACATCGTCAGCGATCCCCTCCCGCAGAGGCATACTGAATCCTCCACAGACCACATCCCCCAAAACGTCGTACAGCACAACCTCTCGATCGTCCAAAAGTCGGCGGCGGCGTATCTCCTGCATGGCCGCGATAATTCCACGGCCGGCACAGCCAGTACCCGGTTCCGGGCCACCTGCCTCAATACAGAGGATATCCCTGTATCCCCGGAATGCCACTTGCCCGCCGGAATCATCCCTCAGAATATCCAAAACTGTGGGGATACGGCGCCCCGCGAGATTCCTGGTAGAATCAGATTTCGGGTCGCAGCCCACCACGGCCACTTTGAGTCCGCTCTCTGCCATAGCCGCGGCAAGGTTTGAAACTGTGGTGGATTTTCCGATACCGCCTTTTCCATAGACGCAAATTTTTTTCACTGATAGAGCGCCCCCTTCAAGCTCGGTGTCTGCATCACCGAATTGAGTATGATCTCCAGCAGGGATAAAATTCCCGCCGCTCCCACAAAGGGTTTACCCGTCAGCGAGATTTCATCAAATACTGGATAATCGTATCGAATCAGAGGGATTCCCAGCTCTTCCGCCAGCTCCAGCTCAAAGGATGAACCAAACAGCAGGGCGGCTTCCGATTGCCGGGCCGGCATAAAAAAGTCCTCCAGATCCGAAAGCTCCTCTCTACGGCAAAAACAGACGACTTCCATTCCCAATTCCTGTTCCAGAAAACGGCGCATACCGTCTGCACGCCCTCCGCTGCCGATGACGGCCGCAGGCATCCCGTACAGCGCTTGCAAGTAGGGATACGCCTTTGAAGCGCCTTCCGCGGCTAACCGTTCAATCTCACGGCATTCAGTCTCATACTCCACCTCAAAATGTCGTTCCAGGGCGGAGTATACCTCTTTTGCCCCTGTAACGCCGTAGGGATACGAAATCTGTTCATAGGGGATCCCAAATCGCTCCTGCATGGCCTTGGCTAGAGGTAAGGCCTGCTCGTTCAGCACAAGATTTAGGTTCGCCTGGGGCGCGGTCTTCAAATCCTCCCAGGAACAGTGGGACAGGACTGTGTGCAGCGCAACTTGTTCACCAAGAAGCCTCTGAAAGGCCGCAACATCTTCCTGTATGCGGTAATCATCTCCGCCGAGCCCTAGCAGGTTAACAGCGTTTCCTCCTGTCACAGGATTTCCCTGTAAATAAGGGAGCAGCGCCTGACAGGCCGCCTCATATCCCGAGCTGCTGTCGCCTCGGAATCCGGCCGCTTCCACATAGATGACCGGCGTTGAGCCGGAAATTTCCGAAACTACAGCGGCAATATCATCCCCGATAATTTCGCTGACGCATCCGCTCACCACAAACAATACCGATGGATGAAAAAGGTCCAGCGCGTTATGGATCGCCTTGCGCAGGGAATCTTCTCCGCTGAAGATAATGTCGCTGTCATTGATCACCGTGCATGTCTGTCGAATATCCCGCATATCAGCCGGGACGTGGAATGACATAGAACCGAAATTGCAGCCGATCACCGAGTGAAACAGAATGACTCCGTTCTGAATGCCCCCCAATGCCTGCTGTGCTCCAAATAGTTTGCATCCTCTGGGCGTTCTCATGACTCCTCCTTCCGGCGCAGCCACATCCGCGCCCACATTTCTTTGGCCGCCAATCCATTTTCGTTCACGTACAGCGGATAGTACCGGCTGTCAAAGGGCATTTTCTGCAAAAGCAATTCCTTCCTGACCTGGCGGCTGGATAGTCTTTCCCGAAGCCGCAGCACCGTCCGCACGTAGGATTCAAAGGAGAGAGAGACAGTCTCATTCCGCACGGAAATCAAGGGCACACCTTGGTTTTCCAGCGTAAAATCACCGGTTCCCAGAATCGCGTCAAACTTGGGAAATCGGGCTTTCCGCTCCTCCTCCGACGGATTCAAAAGGATCTCCGTCTCCGGGCTATAGAGAGAAACCGCCTCCTGTACCCGGCCCAGAAGCTTCCCCTCCATCTCCGCAGACATGGATAGATTGCGGCGGGTCTCCGGCGTTAGGATAATGCATAGACAGGGAATCGAAAATCCGTAATCCTGCGCATACCGCTTGAGCAAGAAAGGAGCCTGCTGAATGCTCCGGCTGAAAAGAAGACAGCGGTATCCGGCCAACTCCTTCCGCGCCGGCGCCGTTTCCTCTAAAGCCTTTTGTTTGGCCGCTTCAATCAGCGGCTCCATGCTAGCTTCCAAGCCCATGGCAGCGCCAATGTCCCGGTAAAAAGTACAAATCCCCTCCAGCCCGGAATATCGTCCCTCTGAGCTCAGATGCAGATAATCTGTGCCGAATTGTTCCTTCATCAGCCTAGCCCAGCGTACCCTCCGCACCAAATTTAGCTGAGCCGCCGGGGCGCGCCGGATCTCTTCATAGGAGGCGCTTGGAAACCATGTATTCACCGTGATTCCACAGCGGTTTAGAAATGCTTCGATTTCCCGCAGGATCAGGCTTCCGTTGCTTCCCCACCCCACGGTCTCGATATTTACGCTGTGGGGGATGACAGGAACCGCTTCCATGACCTGCCCTACAAGGGCACACAGCGCTTCCACAAATCCGCAGCCTTTGATTTCCATCTCCAGGTGATTCTCCCCGGTAATCTTTTGTTCTGCAATCTTTTTTAGACGATTTCGGGAGTAATTTTTATCTCGGTGGGAGAACAGCTCGGACTGAATGCCCACCACCGGGATCCCCTGGCTACACATCTCTCGGGTAATGGTCAGAATGTCATCGTTTAGAATATCGCTGATGGGGGAGGGGATGACCATAATCAACGCGGGATGGTACCTCCGCCAGGCCTCCTCAATGGTCTGGCGCAGTTTTGCCTCTCCGCCACCGATGATCTCCGCCTCCTCCAGATTGGTTGTGAGAATGCGATAGAAGGGTTGATGCCGGCGTCTAGCGGAATGTCGGTAGTGAAATCCGCAGCCTCGAGGTCCGTGGATGATAGGAAGGACGTTCTGCATCTCCCCCACAGCTCCGATACTTCCCGAGATTTTGCCGTTTACCCCAAAGGTATGGAGCAGGGAAGAAGGATACATAGCAATGGAAAGCTCTTCATAGAAATTATCCTTCACAGCACACCCCCCTCTCCTCTCAAAGCCTTCCACTTTTCATTGAATTCTTCAAATTGAACTTGTTCCCGCATTCTGTCCGTCCTTTCTGCTTCCATTACCAGTTCTGAAAACTATCGATGAGCCTCTTGGTGTAAGCATCCCGGGGATGCCGGACAATCTCGCTTGCCGAGCCGGCCTCCACAATCTTGCCTTGGCCCATCACCGCGATCTCATCACAAAACCAGGCCAAAACATCCACATCATGGGAAATAAATAAATAGGTCAGCCCCAAGCGCTCCTGGAGATTGCGCAAAAGCGTCATGATATGGGCTTGAATGGAAACGTCCAGCATGGATGTCGGCTCATCCAGAATGAGAATTTCTGGCGCCAGCGTCAACGCACGGGCGATCATAATGCGCTGTGCCTCTCCGCCGCTGATCTGATGAGGATATCGGGTGAGAAGTTTTTCGCTAACCCCCACGAGCTGAAGCAGTTCCTGAATCTTGGCTAGCCGTTCTTCCTTAGTATACAGGTTATGAATCATCATTGGCTCCATTAAGCTGTATAGAATCTGTTTGCTTGGGTCCAGGGAGCTCTCAGGGTGCTGAAAGACAATCTGAATTTTCTGCCGGTATGGCTTGAACTGCTTATCTGTCATGTGGGTAATGGCATCCCCGTCCAGTAGAATTTCACCGGAATCCGGTTCTGTCAGTTTTAAAAGCATCCGCGCTATGGTGGATTTTCCGCATCCGCTATCCCCCGCAAGTCCCAGCGTCTTTCCTCTTGGTATGGAGAAGGAGACATCGGTAACGGCATACACCGTCCGCTTTTGGAAAACGCCGGACGTAAACGTCTTGGTCAGTCCTCTAACTTCTATCATATAAAAAGCACCTCGCCAAAGAACCATTATCGCAGGAATATTCTGCCGGACACGCCGCCGCACAGCGATCCAGCGCACAGCGGCAGCGGGGATAAAAATTGCAGCCGGCCATTTGGCCTTCGCGCTCAGGCATTACCCCGCCGATGGGGTGCATCCCCTTAGACGGCTGGGAGGCAATTAGCCCCTTCGTATAGGGGTGCTGGGGATTGCTCAGCACCTCCGCCGCCGGCCCCTGTTCCAACACGCGCCCCGCATACAGGACTAGAATATTGTCACAAAGCCTTTCCGCCAGTGTAATATCATGTGTGATGAGGATCATACTGGCGGTGTCATGCTGTGCAATATCCCTGAGCGTCTGATAGACCTGCTTTCGCAGAATGGAATCGAGCCCTTTTGTCGGTTCATCTGCAATGATCCAGCTGGGATTGCCCATCAACCCCAGGACGGAGATAATCCGCTGATTCATGCCTCCGCTCATCTGGAAGGAATACCGCCTCATGATTTCGGCCGGATCAGCAAAGCCAAACCGCTGTAAAAGCTCCTGCGCTCGCTGCTGCGCTTCGGAGCGGCCTGTATTTCTCGTAGACGGAGCACACAATGAAGATGCGGCAAAA
>CAUFVC010000089.1:0-7948 GCA_959029275.1 uncultured Eubacteriales bacterium
GGCGCTTTTCACCGCGCGGATGATCTCTCCAATCTCACCGACGGACAGGGAATGTCGAAACGAATAGCCTTTGGACCGCTGGATCGTCACCATCCTGGTGGAATCATTGACCGCGCGGGCGATGCCGGCTAAATCTGGCCGGCCATCCCGCCCGAGCTCTACCTGCCGGTATCGGACTCCCATTTCCGCCAGGGACCCCACCTCCGGCCGAATCCCGATGACGCCCTGGAGTGTATCGTAGGGCGCGCCAACCGCTGATATCAGCTCATCCCCCGGCCGCAGACACGCGAACAGCGCTGTCGAGAGGGCATGGGTCCCGGAGATCATCTGTGGGCGGACCAGCGCATCCTCACCCCCAAAGACTTTCGCATACACGGCCTCCAGGCAGTCCCGTCCCACATCGTTATACCCGTATCCTGTGCTCGCTTCGAAGTGCATGGGCGCGACCCGCTGATCCTGCATCGCCCCCAATACCTTCCACTGATTTTCCTCCAGAATCTGTTCGATATGGGCGAACCGACTGTGAAGAGACTGTTCAGTCTCTTCACAGAAACGAACAGTCTCCTGGTCAATGCCCATATCAAACAAACGCTGTCCCTTACCTCTGAAATCCATCTGACCTATTCCTGATTACCTGTCGTCTCACGCGGCGTCACAAAGACGACGGGGCGCGACGGCGCGATGGTGGAAATGGCGTGCTTATACAGCATCTGCTGTTTCCCATCCGAATCCATCATCACCACAAAATTGTCATAGCCTTTGATACACCCTTTCAGCTGATACCCGTTGGTCAGAAACACGGTCACTTCCGTGCGCTCCTTCCGCAGCGTATTTAAGAACATGTCCTGTAAATTAATCTGTTTGGTCATCCCAAGCTCCTCCTCAAAAAGTAAAATCCCTCCGGCCATATTGCCATGTTCCGGTAAGGTGTATAAGCCCCTGACATTGCCATTTTAACCCGATTTGCAGGCTCTTATATCTCTACCTCTATTGTATAGTATTTGCGCTCCAAGTTCAAGTGTTTTTTCCAGGTTTAAAAAAATTTAATCTGGCTGTAAGGTGGAGAAGATGGATTTCTACCGGGCAGCCTCCTGGGACTGTCTCCAGAGCTCAAGGGCCGCGTCCACAAGGCGAACGCCATCCCGCTCCGCCTCCTCGGGCGACAGCCAGACCGCCCCCTTCTCCGCCTTGAACCACGTGATCTGCCTCTTGGCGAAATGCCGCGTATCTCTCTTTAAAACATAGATCGCTTCTTCTTTCGTCATACGGCCCTCAAGGTAGTCGATCATCTCTTTGTACCCCAGGCCCTGCATCGAGACCATGTCACGGCGGCATCCGCTTTCCACAAGCCGGCGCACTTCCCCCTCCAAGCCTTGCTCCATCATGCGATCCACCCGCGCGTCGATTCTTCGGTAGAGCCGCTCCCTCTCCATAGACAGGACGAGATAACAGAGGTGGTAGGGCGTCTCTTTCCGCTTTTCTCTCCGGTTGTGGACACTGATCGGCTCTCCCGTCGCCTGATAGTACTCAAGGGCGCGGATCACCCTCTTCACATTATTCCTGTGAATCGCACGGGCCGATTCAGGATCGACCTGGGCCAACTGCCGGTGTAAGCTCTCCGCTCCCAGCTCCCGGGCCTGCCGCTCCAGTTCTCTCCGAAGCCCTGCATCCGCCGGCTCCTGGGTAAAATCCGTATCATAGGCGAGAGCGTGGAGATAAAACCCCGTTCCTCCCACGACTATGGGCAAGTGCCCGCGCTCGCGGATCTGCGCCATCGCTTCCTTGGCCCTCTTGACAAAAAACATCACATTCCATTCATCCCACGGCTGGCAGATATCCAACAGATGGTGAGGGATGCCCTCCATCTCCTCCTCCCGGATTTTGGCCGTCCCAATGTCCATTCCCCGGTACACCTGCATAGAATCTCCCGACAGGATCTCCCCATCCAGCCGTTTGGCAAGCTCAAGGGACAACTGGGTCTTGCCTGCCGCCGTGGGACCCGCCAGTATTAACAGTGGCTGTCGCTCGTCCATTCCTCGTCTCCTATGCCCGCTTAAATTTCCGTTCCAGCTCATAGCGCGTCATGGTGATCATCGTCGGCCTCCCGTGGGGACAGTTGTAAGGGTTTTCCGACGCCAACAGCTGCTCGAGAAGCCCCTTCATCTCCTGGAAAGAAATCGCATCGTTGCCTTTTACCGCCGCCTTACAGGACATCATCGCCATCCGGTCCAGGCATACGTCCAAGGACACATTGTGATTGCCCTCCTGGCAGAGATCCACCATACTCTGAAAATCCTGTCTGTCCAGGGGACCATTGAAAATATAGGGCACTGCCCGCACCAGCACCGCGTCCTCACCAAAAGCCTCCATCTCATAGCCCAGCCGCTCAAACACTGGCCGGCATTGCTCTAATCGAAGCATTTCCCTTTCCGTGACAGAAAACACCTCCGGCTCTAGCAGTATCTGGGAATCCAGTTTCCCATCCCGCAGCCGGGCGCGAATGCGGTCATACAGGACCCTTTCATGGGCCGCGTGTTGATCGATGATGTACAGCTGCTCCTGGCTCTCCGCAAACCAATACGTTCGAAATGCCTGGCCGATCAGCGTAAAGGTGGCCTGTCTCTGTTCTTCCCTCCTCGCTTCCACCTCCGGCTCCGGCAGTGGAAGCGGCGTTTCCTCCACAAGCATCTGCTCGCTCTGAGGCGGTTCTTTTTTCACCGGGACCGCCGATTCCCTCTGCAAAAGCACTTCCCGCCGCCGCATGAGCTCCGCCAGCAGCGCTTCCTCCGCCGGATCCGCTTTCTCTGCCTCCACAGCCGGAGGTTCGGGCTTAGGCGGATCGATGTGGAGGGAGGCTGTCAGGTTCGACTCCCGCAGCTTTCGGGAAACGGCCTCAAACACCGCCTCCTTCACCTGCTCCTCCGCCGAAAACCGCACCTCCATTTTCGTCGGATGCACATTGACATCGAGTCCCTGCGGATTCATTCGAATGTGCAAAACCGTCACCGGATAGGTGCCAGGCACGACATAATCTTTGTATGCCTCCTCCAGCGCCTTCTCGATCACCTGGCTCTTGATATAGCGGCCGTTTAAAAAATAGTTCTCGTAGCTCCGATTGGCGCGGGTCAGCTCCGGCTTGGAGATATACCCGTCGATGCTGATCTCGCCCGGTTCGTCCAAGCTCAGCAATTGGGACAGCATATCTTTTCCAAAGACGGCGAACACACAGGTCTTGAGCTGATGATTGCCTGGCGTGTGCAGGATCGGAGTCCCGCCGCCGCGCATGTACTTAAAGGAAATCTCCGGGTGCCCCAGAGCTATCTTCTGGCAGAAATCTGTGATATACGCCGCTTCCGTCGCCGGCTTCTTCAAGAATTTTTTTCTGGCCGGCGTGTTGAAAAAAAGATTTTCAACACGAAGGGTGGTTCCCGCCGGGCAGGCGATCTCCTCCAGTATCTGAGGGCGCCCGCCTTCGATTACATACCGAACTCCCGTCATGTCCTCCGGGCGCCTCGTCAAAATCTCAACCCTCGCCACCGCCGCGATGCTGGCCAGAGCCTCCCCCCGGAAGCCCAAAGAAGAGATGGTCTGCAAATCCTCCGCTCTCTCGATTTTGCTTGTGCTGTGGCGCAAAAAAGCGATTTCAACCTGATCCGCCGCAATTCCCGCCCCATTGTCCGTCACGCGGAGATAGGAAATTCCACCGTCGCGGATATCCACGGTTATGGTGCTGGCGCCAGCGTCGATGGCATTCTCCACCAGCTCCTTGACAATGGACGCAGGCCTTTCAATCACCTCGCCGGCGGCAATTTTATTGATCGTGGCTGAATCTAACATCTGAATCTGTGCCATGTATATCCTCCCCTCCTACCGCGCGCCTCACCCGAAGGACTTCGCTTTATTTTGCAGATCGTACAGTGTCTGCATCGCCTGCAGCGGCGTCATCTCCATGACGGAAAGCCCTCGGAGCTCATCCAAAAGGGCCTCCTTCTCACTATCGCCAGAGCCAAACAGCGAAATCTGTAGAGGGTCCTCCTCCACCTGCTTTTTCGCCCTGATATTCGACGCTTTTTTTGCCACATCCTTTTGGAGCAGCTCTTCCAGTATCTCCTGGGCACGCTTAACAACCCATCCCGGCAGTCCCGCCAGCTTTGCCACCTCGATGCCATAGCTCTGATCCCCGCTGCCCCGGTGGATCTTGCGGAGAAAAATAATATCCTCCCCACTCTCCTTGATGGCGACACAGTAATTCTTCACGCCGCTTAACTGCCCCTCCAGCTCCGTCAGCTCGTGGTAGTGGGTTGCAAATAGGGTCTTGGCCCCGATGATCTTCTTATCGCTTATGTATTCCGCCACCGCCCAGGCGATGCTGAGGCCGTCAAAGGTGGAAGTTCCCCGCCCGATTTCATCTAAGATCAGCAGACTTGAGGATGTGGCATGGCGCAATATATTGCTCACCTCGGACATCTCCACCATGAACGTGCTCTGCCCGCCAGCCAGATCATCCGAAGCTCCCACCCGGGTAAAAATCCGGTCCGCAATGGAAATGCTGGCCGACGATGCCGGGACAAAGGAGCCGATCTGGGCCATGAGCTGAATGATAGCCACCTGCCGCATGTACGTCGATTTTCCGGCCATGTTAGGCCCCGTAATGATGGCAATGCGGTCCTCCTTTGTATCCAGATAGGTATCATTGGGGATGAATGCCTCATCCGGCAGCATCTTCTCCACCACGGGATGCCGGCCCTGACGGATCTCCAGGACTCCTTTTTTATTCTGCAAGATCTCCGGTTTACAGTACTGATTCCGGTACGCGGCCTCCCCCAGAGACCGCAGCACATCCATCTGCGCAATGTCATCGGCCGTCTTCTGGATTCGCGTCATCTGGGCGCTAATTTTATCCCGGATCTCACAGAATAGCTGATATTCCAGCTCCACTACCTTGTCCTGCGCTCCCAGCAGCGTATCCTCGATCTCCTTTAATTCCTGGGTAATGTACCGCTCCCCGTTGGTCAACGTCTGCTTCCGGACAAAGCGGTCCGGCACCAGCGGAATGTTTCCCTTGCTCACCTCAATATAATACCCGAATACCCGGTTGTAGCCCACCCGCAGGTTCTTGATGCCTGTCGCTTCCCGCTCTTTTGCCTCCAGCTTCGCCAGCCACGTCTTGCCATCCACCGACGCCAGCCGGAGCTTATCCACCTGCGGATCGTATCCCTCCTTGATAATCTGGCCCTCGCGGATTGTGATGGGCGGTTCCTCATGGATCCCTCTCTCCAGCAGCTGGCACACGTCCGCCAGATCATCGAACGTCTTCTCCATAGCCTGAAAATGCGGGGCCTCCAGCGCATGTAGAAGCGCCTTCACTCCCGTCAGCCCTGCCAGAGAATTTTTGAGAGCCAGCATATCCCTTGCGTTGGCCGTGCCATAGGAAATCTTCCCCATGAGCCGCTCCATATCGTAAATGCCGCTGAGCATCTCCCGCAGTTCCTCACTCACCATCGGATCGCTGACAAAGCATTCCACCGCGTCCAGCCGGTTTTCTATGGCCGCCTTATCCACCAGCGGCTGTTCCAGCCATTTGCGCAGCAGACGCCCGCCCATGGCCGTGCTGGTGTAATCCAGCACCCACAGCAGAGAGCCCTTCCGCCCTTTGTCCCGCAGCGTCTGGGTCAATTCCAGGTTGCGCCTGGTGGAGGCGTCCAGCATCATGTACTGCTGCAGCGAATAGGTGGTCAGCTTGCTGATATGGCCGAGATCCCGCTTCTGGGTCTCCAGCAGATAGTCCAGCAAAGCCCCCGCAGCCGTGGCCCCGAGCGGCATCTCCTGTAGCCCCAACCCTTCCAGCGACAGAACCTTAAAATGCTGGAGGATCATGTCTTTACAGCGCTGATACTGGTAGTGATAATTGGGATAGGGGTTGACGAACACGGAGTACGTCTTGGCGATCCGATCAAAATCCAGGCTTTCCATGTTTTTCAAGTCTTCGCTGACCAAGAGCTCCGTGGGACGGTATTTGGCCAGCTCATCCCAGAACTTTTCTTCCTCCGTCAGCTCCGTCACCAAAAATTCGCCTGTGGTGACATCCGCCACGGCCAGCCCCATGACATCCTCCACCCGGTTGACGGAACAGATGTAATTATTCTTATTCTCCTCCAGCGACTCGGCGTTCATATTGGTGCCCGGCGTGACGATCCGGGTGATCTCCCGCTTGACGATGCCTTTGGCAAGCTTTGGATCCTCCATCTGTTCGCAGATGGCAACCTTATATCCCTTTTGGATCAGCCGCTGGATATATGTCTCCGCCGCGTGGTACGGCACGCCGCACATGGGAGCCCGCTCCTCCTGACCGCAGCTTCTGCCTGTCAGCGTGATCTCCAGTTCCTTTGACGCGGTGAGCGCGTCGTCAAAAAACATTTCATAAAAGTCCCCCAGGCGGAAAAACAACAGGCATCCGGGATTTTGCTTCTTGACTTCAAGATACTGCTCCATCATTGGTGTAAGCTTATTCACTTGGGATTCGCTCTCCTGTAAAATAAAATGTCTGATTCTCTGTGATTTTGACTGGCACAATGGATCCGATCAGGGCTCTGTCTCCCCGAAAATGGACTAACTGATTGTGAGGCGTTCTCCCCGTCAGCATCCCTTCATCGTGCTTGCTCGTCTCCTCCGCCAGCACCAAAACCGTGCGGCCGATCCATGTCTCATTCTTCGCGTGGATGTCGTCCCTCAAGACCTCCAGCAGCCGGTCAAAATGCCGCTTTGCCTCTTCCTCCGGCACTTGCTCCTCCATGACGGCCGCCGGCGTGCCCTCCCGCTTGGAATAGAGAAAGGTAAAAGCGCCGTCAAATTGCACGTCCCGCACAACCTTAACCGTCTCCTCAAAATCCTCCTCCGTCTCCCCGGGAAAGCCAACGATGATGTCCGTGGTCAGGGAGATATCCGGAACCGCTTCCCGAAGCCGTCTCACAACATCCAGATACCGCGCCTGATCATAATGGCGGTTCATCTTCTCTAAAATCCGGCTGCTCCCCGACTGAAGCGGAAGATGGAAATGGGGACAGACCTTTGGCAGACTGGCCATGGCATCGATCAATTCCTGGGACAGATCCTTTGGGTGCGACGTCATAAAGCGGATCCTCTCGATGCCGTCGATCTGACTGATGTCTTGCAGAAGCTGCGCGAAGGAGATGGGGCGCTCCAGCGTCTTGCCGTAGGAATTGACGTTTTGTCCCAGCAGCTGGACTTCCTTAACGCCATCCCGGGCCAGCTGGATAATTTCCTTTCGGATCTCCTCCGGCCGGCGGCTGCGCTCCCGCCCCCGCACATACGGCACTATACAATAGGTACAAAAATTGTTGCACCCAAACATAATGTTGACGGAGGCTTTAAACGGATATTTCCGGTTGGAAGGCAGGTCCTCCACAATCTCCCCGTGCTCCTTCCAGATATCGATGATCCGCTCCCCGCTGGACAGCATGGCCTGTAGAAGTTCCGGAAATTTATACAGATTGTGGGTCCCGAAAATTAAATCCACCTGGGGATAGGATTTTTTCAGCTTTTCCAGCACAAGATTCTCCTGCATCATGCAGCCGCAGAGCGCGATCTTCATCTCAGGGCGGCGCTTTTTATAATTCTTGAGATATCCTAACCGCCCGTACACCTTTTGTTCCGCATTCTCCCGCACACAACACGTATTGTAGATAACCAGGTCTGCGCTCTCCTCCGCCTCGCTCCTGCGGTAGCCGATCTCCTCCAGGATGCCGGACAGCTTCTCCGAATCCCTGGCGTTCATCTGGCAGCCCAGTGTCGTGATCCAGTATGTCTTTTTCCACCCTTTATGGGTAAATTCATCCCGCAGCTCCTGAATAATGGCTCTCTGCCGAGCGGATTCCTCCGCTCCGGGATCGGTGGAACCCTTTGTGTTTTGTTCGTTGGACTTGGTAAC
>CAUFVC010000090.1:0-7920 GCA_959029275.1 uncultured Eubacteriales bacterium
CACGGTGTGCTAGGCAGGGGACCGGATCATCCTGGATGGGAGCATGCAGTACTACAACAACCAATTTGAAGGGCAGATCAAGGTCATACCCACCGGCGGAACGATGGCAAATAAAAATGGCATGATCACGGTGGAAAACGCCGACGAGGCCGTAATCATCGTCGCCATCGGCACCAACTACCATCTGGAAAGCCGGGTCTTCACCGAGCCGGACAGGCTAAAAAAGCTAGCCGTCTATCCCCATCCCCATGGTGAGGTTACGAGGATTCTCGATGAGGCGTGCGAAAAGACCTATGCGGAACTGTACCAAAGGCATGAGGCGGATTACCAGGCCCTATTCGGACGGGTGGAGGTGGACTTCGGCGGAGAGGAGAGCGACATTCCGACAGACCGGCTGCTGTACGAGTATCAGCGAGACTACCGGCGGTATGAGGATATTCCCTATTTTCGAGATAAAAAGAAGGACACCTGCAAATTAGCCCGCTATCTGGAGGAGCTCTACTTTCAATACGGGCGGTATCTCCTCATCAGCTCATCCCGGAAGGGAACCCTCCCCGCGACGCTTCAGGGGGTTTGGAACCGGTACCGCAAGCCGCCGTTTACCTGCGGCTACTGGCACAATATCAATGTGCAGATGAATTACTGGCCGGCCTTTTCCACCAACCTGGCGGAGACGTTCGAAGCCTATGCGGCGTACCATCAAGCCTATGTCGCCTCGGCGGAGGAGCACGCCGCTGCGTATATCAAGAAAGAGTATCCGGATAACTATGTCGAAGGGGATACCGGGTGGTGTATTGGGATCGAGGCGTACCCCTATTCCGTATCCGCCGCTAGGATCGGCCGGGATGAACCGGACAACTCCGGGCCGGCTACGGGGGCTCTCACCTCGAAGCTATTTTGGGAGTACTATGATTTCACCCGGGATGAGGAGATCCTGCGGAATGTTGCGTATCCGGCACTCTCCGGAATGGCAAAATTTTTGTCCAAAACCGTAGAGCTCCACGATGGAAAATGGTTGGTCACCTATTCGGCGTCGCCGGAGCAGTTTGAAGATCACGAATATATACGGTATTATCCTACGATGGGATGTGCATTCGACCAGCAGCTGATCTGGGAGAATCACCGGGATACGCTGGAGGCCGCGGATATTCTGGGAATCTCCGACTCCACCACGGATACGCTGAGAGCGCAGATCGACCGGCTTGACCCCGTCCAGATCGGTAAGTCGGGACAGATCAAGGAATACCGGGAGGAAGAGTTCTACGGGGAGATTGGTGAAAAAAATCACCGGCATGTCTCACACCTGATGGGGCTGTATCCGGGCACTCTGATCAACAGCAGTACGCCAGAGTGGATGGAGGCGGCGAAGAATACCTTAGTGCTTCGAGGGGATATCTCTACGGGCTGGGGGATGGCGCACCGTCTGAACCTCTGGGCGCGGACAAAGGATCGGGAGAAAGCCTATACCCTGCTGAAATGTTTGCTCCAAAAGGGCACGATGCCGAATCTGTGGGATGCTCACCCGCCATTCCAGATCGACGGCAATTTCGGCGGGACGGCCGGCATCGCGGAGATGTTGCTTCAGAGCCACGAGGGATACATCGATCTTCTGCCGGCGCTGCCGAGAGCGTGGAACACGGGCAGCTTCCGGGGCCTGGTGGCGAGAGGCGCCTTTGATGTCTCCTGCGCGTGGGAAAATGGAAAGGCGCTTCGGGCTGAGATTAAGTCCAAGGCCGGCGGTCCGTGCCGGATTTTGCTGAAAGGAAGCGTCAAGTCCCTCTGCACGGAGGATGGAGCCAATGCGGAGTATAGGATTGAGGATGACCGGTTCCTATGCTTTGATACAGAAAAAGAGCAGCGATATACAATAGAATTTGCGTAAGGTAGAGAGACCTATAGGGAGGAAGGGTGCTATGAATTTAGCAAACGGCGATATTGTTTTATTTCAAGGGGATTCCATCACAGATGGAAACAGGGGGAGGAGCGAGGACCCGAACCATATTCTTGGCCACGGCTACGCCTGTATGGTTTCGGCTAGACTCGGCGCGGATCATGTAACAGAAAAACCGGTATTTGTCAACAGGGGCGTGAGCGGAGACAGTCTGATTCGGATGTATGCCCGGTGGCAGGAGGATACCATCGACGTAAAACCCACGGTTCTCAATATTCTCATCGGGGGCAATGATATGGGGTGGACTCGCACCGCCACCCCCTCCAAATCCTTTGAGCGACTGTACCGCATGCTCCTGGAGGACACGCTGGAGCTGCTTCCGGGAATCCGGATCATTCTCTGCGAGCCATTTTTCCTGCCGCTTCCTGAGACAAGGCGAGAACAGGCCGCAAAGGTAGAGAGGGTGTGTACACATCTGACAGAGCTTCAGCAGATTGTGCGAAAGTTAGCGAAAGAGTATGAATTCACCTTTGTTCCATTTCAGGATATGTTTGATTCTCTGGCTCAGAAGGTGGATTCGGCCTATTTGGTGTGGGACGGGATCCATCCGACCATGGTGGGCCATGAATTTATGACCCGTCGATGGCTGGAAACTGTGGGGTGAAGGACACACTGGAAAAAGCGGGGGAAACTCCGCTATTTTTTACAGTAAGGGCGTAAGGAAAGAGCGCTAATTTCTATTGAGAGTTAAGTCTCAATGTGTTATACTTTAGGTATTGGCACAGACAATATGAAATGGAGGCGTTCATGAATGTTCAAGCTGGTTATTGCAGATGATGAGCCAATCATTCTGAAAACCATGGAAAAACGGTTTGACTGGCAGTCCATGGGGTATGAGCTGGTGGCGCTTTGCAATGATGGCGATGCGGTCATCGACTATCTGAAGAAGAACCCTGTCGATGTTGTATTGACAGATATACGGATGTGCAGAGTATCCGGCATGGAGGTCGCTAAGTTTGTCCATGAATCATATCCGAATGTCAGGGTGGTGTTCCTCAGCGGATACCAGGAGTTCGAGTATGCGAAACAGGGAATTCAATATAATGTGTTCGATTATCTCCTGAAGCCTGTCAAGCCCCAGGAGCTGCAAAATACCTTTGCCAGCCTGCGGGAAGCGCTGGAAAAGTCCGGGCGGCCTAAGAGGTTCGTCGCGTATCAGATCGAGGATTATAAACGGATCACAATGCTGCTGCGGAACATCGGGATTCTGATAGACGATTCCCCGGACAAAAAGATGTGGAACAGTATCGCACAGGAAAAATACCTGGCTGAGACAGCGCCCGCAGAGGTCAAGCGCTCCATCGTCAGCGAAATGTGCAGGGAGATTCTCGCCTGTATGAAGGAACAGGAGCTGTACCTTGCTCCCAGGATGGGGCAGCTGACAAATTCCGTGGGGGAGATGCCGGCAGAGGAATTGATCCGGGAATTGGAAGCCATGGAGAGGGAACTGACCGAATCCTGTGGAAATGAGATGGGCTGGATCCGCGACACAACCATTCAAGAGACAAAAGATTATATACAGGAGCACTTGGGGGAAGCCTTGACGGTGGAAAGCATGGCTCGGTGGGCTAAGATGAGCCAGCGGCAGTTCATGCGCAGATTCACCCTAGAGACAGGAGAATCATTTGGGAAATATCTGAACCGGATCCGGATGGAGAAATCGCTGGAACTGCTCAGCCAAGAGGGAACCGTAGATTTGGACGCTATATGCGAAGCGGTGGGCTTCAGCGATGCGAAATATTTTAAAGCGGTCTTTAAAGCTTATTTCAACTGTTCCGTCAAAGAATACGTGGCTCGCAGGATATAACCATGAAAAAAGACAGAAAAACAAAGATTCGAACCTATTTGAGGGACTACCGATTCCAAAGCCTTCTGATCCGGTATTTTGCAATCAGCATTTTGTTTATCACCCTCCCGATGGTGGTTCTGAACATAACGTACGGGAGGTATCTGAGCTCCAGCGCCAGGGAAGATATGTTCAAAGCCAACCAGACATCCATGAGAGACAGCGTGGAGGAATTAAACGCTTGTCTCCAGTCCATGAAGAATATGGCGTACAGCATGACGAAGATTCCCGCCCTGGACTATCTGAAGGTGCAGACCCAAGATGTGGTGGTGGCCGACCAATTCTATCTGCGCACTATCTATGCGTCCAACCAGGTGATCCGGAATTCATACTGGTATGTGGAGTCGATTTATGTCTACCTGGAAAAGTCCGATGTCCTTGTGAGAAACACAGCCCTTGCCAGCCCGTCCACTCCGAAGGACACCATGTGGCGGTCGCTGTACGATGATCTCCATACGCCAGAGGGGAGCGTGAGGGTTCGCTATGTGGAGAACCGGTATCCGTATTTCATAACGATACTCTGCCCGATTACAGGGTATGACCAGGAAAAATGCGGCGCGGTTGTTTTCAACATCAATGCGGTAGAGCTGAGCAAATACCTGGGCAGGGGGAGCTACCGGAACGTCTCGGATCAATCCATCCTGTTGGCCATCGACGCGCAGAGCGGACTGCTGGCGTACTCAGATGAATTCCGGCTATTTTCCAATGAAAAGGAGGATCTCGATACTCTCCTGGCCTACCTGGACAGACAGGATGGGCTCACGACGACCGCAAATATGTGGGGCCGGGATTATATCATATCGGAGTCGGAGGATGTGGACGGAGCCATGCGGTATATCTATCTGACGCCGTTTAACGACGTATACAGCAACCAAGTCTATATAAATGATTTCTTAGTGAAGATGGTGCTCCTCTCCATATTTCTGGAGCTGGTGATCGCCGCACTGCTGGCCATATCCGCGTATCGCCCCATTGAAAGCCTGATGGAGACTGTCAATCAGAGCTCCACTCTGACGGCCCAGAATTCAGAGAAGCGCTTGAACGAGATCAATACCATCAAGAAAATCATGCAGGAGACTCAGTCGAAAAACGAGGGCCTCAAGCAGGAGGTGGAGGAGCGCCTGGCGAGCCTGCACAACGCCCAGATCCTTGCGCTGCAGAGCCAGATCAATCCTCATTTTATGTTCAATACCCTGGAGGCCATCGGCGATACCATGGTCCTCCTGTTAGGCCAGGAAAACGAAGCCACCGATATGATTCAAAATCTGGCGATTCTGCTCAGAATCAGCCTGTCGGCGGATACGTATATAGTGCCGCTGCGGGATGAGCTTGAGCATGTGAAACTCTACATGCAGATCATGGAATTTCGGTACCAAGGGAATATTCGCTATGTCATCGAGGTGCCGGATGCAATGCTGGAGATGCCCGTCGTCAAGCTGACGCTGCAGCCGTTGATTGAGAACGCGATTCAGCACGGCCTGCGCCCGAGGCAATATCAGGGGACGGTGCAGATTAAAGGCGAAATTTTGGAGGATGCGGTATTAATCCATGTGGCCGACGATGGGGGCGGCATGACAGACGACGCCATCTGGGAGCTGAACGACGCCATGCGGCAGATGGATTTTCAGAAGATTCAACATATCGGATTGCGGAATGTATACCAGCGGCTCTGGCTCATCTACGGCGATAGGGGGAAGCTGACAGTCGCGCGGGGAAAAACGAGTGGTACGATTGTAACGATCTGGTACCCGAAATAAGGAGCTCAGCCGTGCCAAGAGCAACCAAGCCGACAGGCGCGGTATGAGATAGAAGAATAATTTATGCAACGCAAAGGAGCAATCAACATGCAGAATTTTAACGATAAAGTGATGATTCGACATATCACAAACGCCGTTCCGTCAGGAAATCTGGCAGTGATCACCGGGGACGGTTTTGACAATGCAAAAGTTTTAATGAGAAAGCTCAGCGCCGGCAAAGAAGAGGTTCAGGCGTTCCTTTCGGCTGGAAAGCCGGCCGCCGATATGAACTTTGCGTCCGGGGAAGAAAGCGAAGCGGAAATCGTAAAGAATGCGGATGGGCATATCCTTACGGTCAAGACGCCGGACGGCGAATTCAGCGGTTGGCAGGTTACTGTGAAAAGCGAAGCGGGAGTCAGCGCGCCCTATAACATGAATGTTCCGGAGATAAAGTGGCTTCAGAATGATATGGTAATTGCGGGCGAGGAGCTGCGCATTTTTGGACAGTGCTTTGCGACGCCCGACTGCTTTGATCTGAGCGGAGAGGAAGTTCACGGATACGGAAAAATGCTCACCGCGGGGCACGGTGTCAGCGTGTTTCTGCGCGACTGTCAGGAAAATCTGCATGAGTTGTCCGTAACCGCGGCAAGCTGCTATGAGGTTCGGGCGTTTGTCCCGGCCGGCGTTCCGTGCGGGGCGTGTACTGTGTACATCATGAACGAAAAAAGCGGCGTGCCGGTTGCCCTTGAGACAGAGGTTTTCCCCTGCGGACATCTGGATGCCGTGAAGGATGCCAGCAAAGTTTTCAATGTGGTGGACTACGGCGCCGTCGGATTCATTGCAAATTCCTCAGATTACGTGTTTGACAAGACATACGAAAACATCCCGGACAGCGCCCCAGGGTTCCAGAAGGCGCTGGACGCGGCAGGCGCGGCAGGCGGCGGAACGGTTCTGATCCCCGTGGGGCGCTACCATTTCTATGGCTCGATTTACATTCCGCGGGGCGTAAAGCTTAAGGGTGAGGACCCCAACAGGGTATGGCTTGAGCTTCCTCTCGGCATGAATCCCCGCGATGGCTGGGGGACGTACCGGCAGGGGAGCGAAATCCCTGTGTTCATCAAAGGCGACGGCGATTTTGCGGTTGAAGATCTCAATATCATGAGCGTGTATTCCGCGGTTGTGATCGGCGCACCGATCCGCGACGGTGCGCCAAAGCTCGGCAACGATGCGTACAATCGCGTTCCCTGTTATGCCAACTTGATCGACGATGACAGAGATGCGGACAATGTGGTCATCAAGAATTGTCATATCTATCAGTCTCCCACCTATATTGTCCACCGCAAGGCGGACAGGACTGAGCCCTTCTACGTGGGGGAGTATGATAACAATAATAAATATGCGCAGCCCATCGCCAATTACCCATCCATTACCTGCGTTTGGGTCGCCATTGCGATCAAAGGCAGAAATATAAAGGTTCTGGACAATGTGATCGAGGGCGGCGGCAACTGTCTCGCCATTCTAGGGGGCCAGAATGTGGTCATCAGCGGCAACGATATGACCGGTGGCGACATGGCGGGAGGCATTGACTTTTTCTCCACCTGCTACAATCCAGACAGCACTTGGAGACGACAGTGCCGCAATATTATTCTTGAAAACAATGTGTTCGGAAGCGCATCGAAGACAAGCCGCGGCGTTTTCTGGATTATGGAGGAGCACGCCAACTACTATATGGCGAACAATCGCATCAAGCCCTTCCTATGGCACTGCGATTCGGAGGGCTTCTGTTTCCATATTTGGAGCAACCATATGGAAGTTCCCATCAAGAAGTGCGAGGGAGACCGGCTTACAATCGATATGGATCAGCTATACGCAAAATATGGACAGGATTGCCTGCGGGGGCTGTTTGAAAACCACGAGGTTGTGGCCGGAGCATTCGACCGCGGCTGCATCTATGTAACCGGAGGGCGAGGAATCGGAACCCGCATACCCGTCAAGGAGAGCGGCGGCGACGGCGTGACGCTGGAAGAGCCCCTTGACTGTGAGCTGGATGAGACCAGCGTTGTCTGCCTGTCTGACTTTAAAAAATTTGAAAATACCTTTGTCGTGGAAAACAAGGTCGGAGCGCTGGGCCGCGGGATCTATCACTGGGGCGGGACATACTCTAACATTGTGGACGGAAACGATCTCTGCGACAACGGCGGCGTCGTGATGGAAGACCTCAGCGGGTGTGGGCCTACGTGGAACAGTGCCGGAGAGATTTTTGCGCAGATCCTCAACAACCGTGTTACCCGCGGGCGCGGTTTCTACTCCAACAGCGCTGCCATCGGTCTTCTCGGCGGTGAGACCCACGATAGCACACTCTCCGTGGTGATCCGTGGCAATACGGC
>CAUFVC010000091.1:0-7868 GCA_959029275.1 uncultured Eubacteriales bacterium
TTTCACCCCATCGCCCTCCCTTGATTATATGCCAAAATGCGCAACAATATTAATGGCCATCACAACGGCTGGCGCCGTGAGCAATACGCTGTCAAAGCGGTCGAGGATCCCCCCGTGGCCGGGGATCAGCTTACCAAAATCTTTGACGCCCATAAACCGTTTTACCGACGATGAAAAAAGGTCTCCCACCTGCCCCAACACGCTGCCAAACAGGCCGATGACCGCGGACGTCGCCAACACTGTGTACAGGCTGGCATCCACATAGGAATGGATCAGCCACCCATACAGAAGGCAGATGGCCATCGCTCCGACGACGCCGCCGATCGCCCCCTCCACAGTCTTTTTGGGGCTCAGCTTCGGAACCAGTTTATGCCGTCCCATCGCTCTGCCTGTAAAGTAAGCGCAGGTGTCGCTCCCCCAGGCCGCCCAGAAAATATAGGGGGCATACAGCATCCCATCCTGCCCCTGGCGCAAAAAGTACACAAAAGAAAACAGAACCGGAACATACAGCACCCCAGCGAAAGTCAGCGCCACATCCTCCGTTCGCCTTTCCGGATAGGAAAAAACGGCAAGCACCATCAAAATCCAAAACAGACCGATGAAGAAAAAAAGTCCGAAGTTGCCATCGCGCACCCATTCTTCCCGAAACAAGAGAACACCGTAATAGAGAATGGCCGCCGCATATCCAATGATCTGAAATGGCTTATGTTGGTTTGACAGCGCCCGGTAAAATTCATAGAGTCCAATCAAGCTGATGACCAGCATCGCCACCAGCAAAACCGGTCCGCCGGCGTAAAGCAATCCAATCAAAAGAACAAGCAGTACAATGCCGCTTATAATCCTCGTCCCCATAGACACCTCCATGCTGCCGCATTCATCGGCTATCGGCCTCCAAAGCGCCGTTCTCTGGAAGCGTAGTCTAAAATCGCTGTCTCCAAATCCGAAATCCCAAAGTCCGGCCAATATTTTTGAGTAAAATAGAATTCACTGTAGGCCAGCTGCCAGAGAAGAAAATTGCTGATCCGAAGTTCCCCGCTTGTCCGAATCATGAGATCCGGGTCCGGAATCCCACTCGTGTCGAGATAGGACGAAAACACGTCCTCTGTCAACTGATCCTCCGTCAGCTTTCCCTCCGCCAAAATCCGCTTCGTCGCCCGCAGAATCTCATCCCGGCCGCCATAATTGATGGCGAACTGAAGATTGAAATTGGTGAAATCCTTCGTATCCGCTTCAATGGATTGGATTAGCTTGCGCAGATCCGGCGACAGCCGCGAGATATCGCCCAACACACGGATGCGAATCTTTCTGCGGATGGCGTCCTTGCGGTTTTGAATCAGATAGCGCTTGAGAAGGCCCATCAAATACTGCACCTCATCCTCCGCGCGTTTCCAATTTTCCGTGGAAAATGCGTAGACGGTAAAATATTGGACCCCCATGTCAATCAGCGCATCCGATATGGTCTCCACATTGTCAGCGCCGGCCAGATGGCCCTGTTGTCTCGTTTTCCCGTGCTGCTTCGCCCATCGCCCGTTGCCATCTAAAATGATGGCGACGTGGCGCGGCATTCGCTCCGGGCCTAAATCCTGTACGTTCATCGTTGCCTCCATGTTGCAATTTGCTAAAAATAACATAGAAGGGACCGCTTCTCTCCTCAAAACGAGACGGCCCCTCCGAAGTAATCTTACACGGACATGACTTCCTTGATCTTGGCGTCGATCCTCTTGTCAACCTTCTTGATATACTCGTCGGTCATCTTCTGCAGCGATTCCTCCAGATCCTTCTGATCATCCTCTGTGATGGCGTTATCCTTGCGCTGTTTCTTGAAAAGATCCATCGCATCCCGGCGGATATTTCGGATGGCAACCTTGGCCTGCTCGCCTTTCTTCTTGACTTCCTTGCTCTCTTCCTTGCGCTTTTCTTCCGTCAACTCGGGAAATACAAGGCGAATGACCTTCCCGTCGTTGCTAGGGTTGATTCCCACATCCGACGCCTGAATCGCCTTTTCAATCTCCTTGATCAGGCTAGAGTCCCACGGCTGGATCAGCAGCATTCGAGCTTCCGGCACGGAGATATTTCCCACCTGTTGCAGGGGCGTAGGCGTCCCATAGTAATCCACCGTAATCTTGTCTAGAATATGAGGATTGGCACGGCCTACGCGGATTGTATTGAACTCTTCTTCCAGATTTTGAATCGTCTTTTCCATCCGATCTTGAAACGCTTCCATGTCTTTGTTTGGCATAAAACAGCCTCCTTTTCCTTGGGATATTTATTCGATGGTGGTGCCAATCGCCTCACCCTGTACTACCCTTATTATACTATTTTTCTCCTGCAATGCAAATAGTTTTGTCGGCATTTTGTTCTCAAGGCATAACCCAGCCGCCGGGAGATCCATGACCATCAGGCCCTTTTCCAGTATCTCCCCGTAGGTAAGGCGGTCGTATTTTTTTGCGTTGGGATTTTTCTTCGGATCGTCGTCGTATACGCCGTCAATGCTTTTCGCCATGAGAATTCCGTCGCAATCTGTCTCAACCGCGCGGAGCGCCGCCGCCATATCGGTAGAAAAAAACGGATGTCCCGTCCCGCCAGCGTAAAAGACGATGACGCCTTCTTTTAATCTCTCCACAACCCGATCCTTGTGGAAGGTTTCCGTGTAGAGCCCGATGGGATACGGGGCGTACACCGCCGTCCGCATTCCCTCCCCGCGAAAAATCTCGGATGCGTACAGGCAGTTCATCGCCGTGGCCAACATCCCGATCTGGTCCGCCTTGACCCGGTCCATCTCGTCCGAACTTCTGCCCCGCCAAAAATTGCCGGCGCCGATGACAATTCCGATCTCAACACCCAGATCCGCCGCTTGCTTCACCTGCGCCGCCGTCTGGCGAACCGTCTCCTCATCAAACCCGAATCCTTTTCCGCCCGACAACGCTTCGCCGCTGAGCTTCAACAAAATCCGTTTGTACTTCATTGTATCCTCCATTCCGGAGCGTTAGCGGCGGGGCGAATTCTGCCCATGAGAGCTATTTATGACGCTCCGGCACAAATAGGCTAACACTCTCTTATCCAAGTTCCTCAGTTTGCCATTATACCACAAAGAAAGCAAAATAGCAACTCTTCTGGCAAATTTCCGGCTTTCCCCGTTTCGGCAACGTCTCATCCACAATTGTATTTACGGCTATTGGAGATATGCAAAACGAGGATGCCCTCAAAAGCCATTCGCCTTTTGGGACACCCTCGCATCTCACAGTCTCTGTTCGGGCCATAAATTCTTTCAGCTTACTATTCATGCTCCCCACAATGGCCGCCGTTTCCGGCACATCCATGCTTGTGTTCGCCGCAATGGCCGTGATGATCGTGATGGCCATGGTGATCGTGGTGATCGTGATGATCGTGGCTGTGATGATCGCAGTGGACATCAGGATTATACTCCAGGCTGTCCGTCAAAAGCGCCTTTACCGCTTCATCCGCAGCACCGGTCACACCGCCGTAAAGTTTGATCCCTGCCTGAGCGAGAGCCTCCTGTGCCCCTCCCCCAATGCCACCGCAAATCAGCACATCCACCTTCCGTTCAGACAGAAAACCCGCCAGAGCGCCGTGGCCGCTGCCCGCCGTGTCCACCACCTGTTCATTGGCAATTTGTCCATTCTCTGTGTCGTAGATCTTGACCTGACGGGTATGTCCAAAATGCTGAAATACCATTCCATTCTCATAAGGTACCGCAATTCTCATCGCAAACACTCCTTCTGTATGGGTATTTAGTTTAGGACAGGAGGGGGAAATCCATTTACATGGTCCCCCGCACCCCTGTACAGTTCCTTGGCAAACCCGATAATGTCCTCCCGAAATGATGAGAGCTTTTCCATTTACAAGGCTGTCAGAGATTTTAAACCGTGCGCTCTCATAAATCTCCGTGGCCGTTGTCCTGGAAATCTCCATCTGGGCCGCGCATTGCTCATGGGTTCTCTTCTCATAGTCAATCAGACGAATGGCTTCGTACTCATCCACAGAGAGGGTCACCGTCCCCGTATGCCCCTCTCCGCTGGGAGCAAAACTATGATATGTCGGTTCCCCACAAACCCGCCGGCACCGGCTTGGCCTTGCCATGTCATCACCTCCGTTTTCAAATCATTATCGGCATATGTCGATAATATAATACCATACACAGCTCAAAATGTCAAGCGATGAAGCGTTGATAACTGCGAAATGCTATTCCATTCCAACGGGAACCGCTTATTCCGTCCGAAGTGCCACCACCGGATCCTTCTTGGCTGCGCTTCTGGACGGGATAATTCCTGACAACAGAGTGAGCAGCACACTGATGGCAACCAATATAAGCGCGGCCGAGACTGGCAGGAATGCCCTGAGCCCGCTGATTCCAGTAAAGTAGTTCAGAATCGCATTGATGGGGAAACACAGCAGGTACGTAAGCAGCACGCCCAACGCGCCGGAGGTAAACCCGATGATCACGGTCTCTGCGTTGAACAGACGGGATACATTCTTCTTGGATGCGCCGATGGCGCGCAGGATCCCGATTTCCTTCGTCCTCTCCTGGACGGAAATCAACGTGATGACGCCGATCATGATGGAAGATACGACCAGGGAGACTGCCACGAAGGCGATCAGCACATAGGTGATGGCATTGATAATGGATG
The DNA here is from genome assembly GCA_959029275.1 of uncultured Eubacteriales bacterium. Taxonomy (GTDB): domain Bacteria; phylum Bacillota; class Clostridia; order Lachnospirales; family Bianqueaceae; genus Bianquea. Next base: position 4,650 of record CAUFVC010000091.1, read on the forward strand.
TCACGGAGGACATCATCAGTCCCACATAGTCGGTATACTGAATCTGGGACAGTTCATCCACTGTTTCATTGTAAGCGGAAATCGCATCCTCGATTACGTCTTTATTCTCGAAGGTGGAGGCATACAAGTTGATGGATGCCGGTTTTTCAAGGTCCACGCACCCGAGTTCGCTGAGATTGTCATCGTAAGAGGATTCGGAAAATTGCAGAACTTCGTCATAGTATGCCGCACACTGTTCGGTGGTAAATGTCCCCATAGACTGTTCCAGCGCTCCCGCCAGCTGTTCCGCGCTCATTCCGCTGAGCTGCTGCTGCACTTCGCCGGCATACTGAGCCTTCACCTGTTCGGCGACCATCTGCTCCATCAGCTCGTTCAGTTCCTCGTCGCCCATGGCGTCCACATATTCCTGCACACTCGTTTCGCTCATGCCCATCTGCTGGATCATGGCCTGCATCAAGGCATCCTCCATTGTGGCACGGTCCATGCCCCCCATAGCCTGCGCTACGGCGGCGGAAAGCTGTTCTTCGCTGGGGACGCTCATAATCTGTACATAAGCGTCCGCTTTCCCCTTACCGTCCAATCCGGATATATAGCGGCGAAATTCCTGTTCCTTTTCACTGTCCGTCAAGCTGCCGGTATTTTCCCTGAAAGGCAGTCCCGTAAAAATATCCGTAGAATGGTCTTCCATCTGGGCCGCTACCGCAGCCGAGTCTTTTGTATGCTCAATTACATATTCGGTCAGTTTGCTTGTGTAGCCGATGGAACCGGAAAGCATGGTGGAGACCGCGTCTTCATTGGGCTTAATGATGCCGGAAACCTTCAGTACTGTACCGTTATCGTACAGATAGCGCAGCCCTGCATCCGTCTCCCGCAAATCGGTATACAGACCTGTGCTCTCATCCAGCGAATAGCAGTCGGAATTCAGGATCGTGCGGAATTCCATATTGCAGATGTCCTCATAGCTCCATTTCTGGGTATCGACGGGCAGCTCCGTTTTATTCAGCGCCGCATCCATAATCGCGTCGATATCCTCCTCCGACTTGAGCCCCAGAGCGTACAGTGTCATATCGTCCAATTCGTTATTTTCATCCAGCACCAACACGATTTCATTGTACTCTGTGGGCCAGGAGCCGTAGACCACATCGTACTGTTTTTCCAACAGCGGACTCACCAGTCTCCCGTTATCGCCGGGCAGCATTTCCTGCCACAGATTCATGGACATCTGGCCACCCGACATCATCGACATGATGGAAGAGCTGTCCCCCATGCTGGAACTTTCTCCCATTTCCAACATGGTGGATACATCCATGCCCATGTATTCCATAATGATGCTCTTCAGCAGTTCCTCCGCGTCAGAGCGAATGATATTCCCGTCCACATTTTTGGTGTAAACCAGCAGATCCATGTCGTAGGTATACTGCACACCGCTGATTGCCTGACCCAGCTCGGACTCACTGCTATCCTTTGCACGTTCTGCTTCAATATATTCCTTAAAGGATTTCAAGTCATTTTCTGCGGTCTCCATATTGTTCAGGGAGTTGATCATATCATACACAATCGCCTTGGAGTAAACCGCGTCGTCTTCGTGTTCATATCCGGATTTTGCGGCGCCCATAAAGGTTTCTAACAGGGTTCCCAGATCCGTATATGTCGCTTCAATGGTCAATGGATAGGAGGAAAGCGTGTCTTCCTGCAAGGTGTCAATATAGGCTGTCATCCCCTGTGATACCGCCAAAATTAGAGCGATCCCGATGATGCCGATGCTTCCGGCAAAGGAGGTCAAAGCCGTGCGCCCTTTTTTGGTGAACAGATTTTTTAAAGAAAGGCCAAAAGATGTGGCAAAGCTCATGGAAGGCTTCTTCTCTTGTTTTTTCTCCCCATGTTTTTCTTCATCTCCCTGCCGCTCTCGGGCCAGTTCGTCCTTGGTCAGCGGCTGAGAATCATTCGTAACCGTTCCGTCCAGCATCCGAATGATGCGGGTAGAATACTTCTCGGCAAGATTGGGGTTATGCGTAACCATAATGACCAGCCGGTCGCGGGAAATCTCCTTGAGGATTTCCATAACCTGGACGCTCGTCTCGGAATCCAACGCGCCGGTGGGTTCGTCTGCGAGAATGATATCCGGGTTGTTTACAATCGCCCTGGCGATGGCAACCCGCTGCATCTGTCCGCCGGACATCTGGTTCGGCTTTTTGCCCAGCTGGTTTCCCAGTCCCACCCGTTCCAGCGCTTCTTTTGCCCTGCGGCGGCGCTCCTGCTTGGAGACGCCGGACAGGGATAGTGCCAGCTCCACATTCTGCAACACGCTCTGGTGGGGAATCAGGTTATAGCTCTGAAAGACAAAACCGATGGAATGGTTGCGGTAGGCGTCCCAGTCCCGATCCTTAAAGTCCTTCGTTGACTTTCCGTTGATCAGCAGATCTCCCTCCGTATATTGATCCAGCCCCCCGATGATGTTCAGCATGGTGGTCTTTCCACAGCCGGAAGGACCTAAAATGGAGACAAATTCGCTCTTGCGAAATTGAAGACTGATTCCCTTTAAAGCCGCCACTTTCCCATCACCGGCCGGGTAGTCTTTTTTGATGTTCTTAAGCTCCAACATACTCCAATCACATACCTTTCATTGTTTACCTTTTTATATAGAAACTGCCTTTATAGGCAGGCAAGTAGCACTGTCACAGCGACCGGAATCGCGCTGCCAAGCAATAACTCCGGCCAAGTATGCCGTCCCATGCGAAGCGACGCCCAATACGCCATCGCCAGAACGATGCAGCCGGCCAAAGCGGGCCAGCCGACAAAATATACTAGATAGGCGACGGGACCGGCGATGCCGCAGGCGTGACCACTTGCTTTTATCTTAAATACTTTGTTAAACAGCAGCGTAAGCACTCCGGAGATGAGATAGATCAGATAAATCTGCATCAGTCCCTTTGGCACAACGCAGACGATCCCCATGACGGCGCCGGCGACATAGCCCGCAACCGCCATGAGCATAGCAAGCTTTCGCTGGCCGGCTCTTCCCTGATCTTTATAATGTGGAAGTATAGGCTGCAAAGGATACGCAAGGAGCGGTAAAACCGTTAGAAAAAAGACTGCCGCCAGATAATTTCCTACGCCGTCGAAGATCGCCGGGCGAACAGCCAGCAGAATGCTCAGCGCTGCCAACGCCATGAGGGGCGGAACGGTGAGGATCCGCACCCACTTTTCAATCCCTTGTGT
>CAUFVC010000092.1:0-7855 GCA_959029275.1 uncultured Eubacteriales bacterium
GTTCCGGCCTGCAGTTCCTCCATGACCACCGTGTCCGGCATGTTTTTGACAAATGCGTAGGTGCCATACTGGAAATTGTTCTCCGCTCCATTTAGCTTTGCTTTCAGGCGAAATGCCATGGAATCCTCAATGATGCCTTCCTTCTCCAAAAGCTCCGCGATCTCTTTACACTTCGCGCCTTTTTGAATGGTCAGCGTGACCTTCTCTCCGTCGGAATCGTACGCTACATTTTCATCTTCCCGAATAAAATTGTACGCCAGATCGTAGGCGAACATCGTCGCCAGGGCAATGCACACTACGACCGCCGCCAGGGCAATCCCCTTTTTCAAATTTCTAGCGATCCAAGCCAGCGCCTTGTTGAGATACTCCATTCTATCATCCTTTACTCAAAATGCAAAATACAAAATTGCAAAATTGCAAAATGCAGATTGCAATTGCAATCTGCATTTGCAATTTTTTGTCACCGAACTTCCATAATAATCGGCAGAATCATGGGGCTTCGCTTAATTTCCCGCCACAGATGGTCTCGGAGGTTATCGCGGATCTCGTTCTTGATGCTGCTCCAGTCATTGACCCGCTGTTCCTTGCACCGCTCAAAGGTTTTGACGACGACATTGCGGCAGCCATCCATAAGATTCTCGGATTCCCGGACATAGACAAAGCCGCGCGATACAATATCCGGCCCAGCCACCAACTGACCGGTCTGATGTTTCAGCGTCATGACGACCACCATCAAGCCGTCCTCCGACAGATGCTTCCGGTCGCGCAACACGATATTGCCCACGTCTCCAACTCCCAAGCCATCCACTAACACCGGTTCTACCTCGATCTCCCCCGTGATCTTTCCAGAGTAGCTGTCCAACTCCAGTATATTGCCGTTGTGGAGAATAAACGAATTCCGGCTGTCGTGGCCGAGATCCGCAATGAGATCCGCATGGCTTTTCAGGTGACGGAATTCACCGTGAACCGGTATAAAATACTTGGGTTTTACCAGGCTGTAGATCAGCTTCAGCTCTTCCTGGCTGGCGTGGCCTGATACATGCGCGTCCTCATAGGTGACATCCGCCCCGCGGCTCATGAGATCGTTGATCACCTTGGACACAGTCTTCTCATTTCCCGGGACAGGTTTCGAGCTGAAAATCACCGTGTCACCCGGTTTGATCTCAATATTTCGATGCTCGCCGGAGGCCATGCGCGAAAGCGCCGCCATCGGCTCTCCCTGGCTCCCCGTCGTGATGATGACCAGCTCTTCATCCGCATAGTCCCGGACATCCCCGATATCGATGATAAGGCCCTCCGGAACCTCCAAATACCCAAGTTCAATTGCGGTGTTGACCACGTTCACCATGCTCCGCCCCACAATCGCCACCTTGCGCTCGTATTTAGCGGCGGCGTCGATGATCTGTTGAACCCGGTCAACATTGGAGGCGAAGGTCGCCACCAAGATCCGTCCCGGCGCTAAGGGAAACATCTCGGTAAAGGTCTTCCCCACCGTGCGCTCGGACATGGTGTAGCCTTTGCGCTCCGCGTTGGTGCTGTCTGACATGAGGGCTAACACCCGGCGGCGCCCCAGATCCGCAAACCGCTGCAAATCAATCATATCGCCATGGATCGGCGTATAGTCAACTTTAAAATCGCCCGTGTGAACCAGGACTCCAGCCGGCGTGGTGATCGCCAGCGCCACCGCGTCGCCTATGCTATGGTTGGTCCTGATAAACTCCACCTTAAAGCTGCCCAGCGCAATCACATCCCCGGGCTTAACCGTCGTCATGCTGTACCGCTTCAAGTTGAACTCTTTCAGCTTATTCTCCACCAACCCTACGGTCAATCTCGTCCCGTATACCGGAACCGAGAACTCTTTCAGAAAATACGGCAGAGCACCGATGTGGTCCTCATGTCCATGGGTCAATACAACCCCGCGTATCTTCTCTCTATTCTTTCGAAGATAATCAAAATTCGGGATAATCAAATCAATGCCCAGCATTTCGTTCTCCGGAAATGCCAATCCACAGTCGATAATCAAAATTTCATCTTCACATTCGACCAGCGTCATATTCTGGCCAATCTGGTCCAATCCTCCCAGGGGAATAATTCTAACTTTCTTTCTCTTTACTTTGTATGCCAAGGCCTACTCGCTCCTCTTTCTAATATATCGTATCTTTCATTCACGCCTGTGCCGGTACTGGATGCTCCTGTCATGTTCTTCTCCCTGCCGGAGAAGCGCTGCTATTGGTCTCAACTCATTCATCCATACAAGCCTTTGGGTCCCGACCCAATCAGAAATCATGCGGCGTCCGCCGCTAGCCCCTCCCGCGCCATATGCGCAGCGCAAAAGAAACCCCTCGGCAGCAGGCTACCTATTCTTATTCGTCCTCTTCTTCCAGGTCATAGTCTTCCGACTCCATGAACTTCTGCGCTACACTCTGAAATTCTTCTTCCGTAAGCGCTGTGGTCACAAAGTACTCATCCTCATCGTCTGCCATCACCTTGTACTCTGAATCAGCTTCCGGGCAGACTTTAAAAATATACGCGGTGTTGGAGTCTTCGTCCTCCTCTTCCTCGTCCAGTTCATCCTCGTCTTCCATTTCCATCTCGTCATCAAATTCCGACACCAACAGATACGTTCCGCCGTCATACTCCATCTCGTCGATGACTTCCATCTCAATGCAAGCCTGCTCTTCCGGATCATACAGCGTAATAACCTTGATCTCTTCTTCCATCCTATCATTTCCTTTCTCATTTTGATTTTTATTGTGCAGAGAATCCAGATAACCTTGGAGGATGTAGGCAGCGGCCATCTTATCGACATACTGCTTCCGCTGGCGCCTATCGCCCATGTCCGCCATCAGCAATACAGACTCCGCGGCCCTGGTGCTGAGGCGCTCGTCCCACAGGATGACCTCCACCTGATATAGATCTCTGTTTAGCCGTTTCTGAAATGCCTGGGTCTTTTCCGCGCGAGGCCCCAGGGTATCATTCATATTTTTGGGTAATCCAAGAACGACCGCGCTGACCTCATACTCTCTCACCAACTGACAGATCCTTCGAATCGTCGCCTTTAGATTCTCCTCCTCCGCTCTTTGGATAGTCTCCAGCGGGCTGGCAATGAGACCGGACGGATCGCTGAGGGCTACCCCGACGGTCTTGGCGCCAAAATCCAACCCCATGTACCTCATGGTCGATCTTCCCTCTTATCCAGCTGGTGATGCTCCACAAAGGCTTTCACCAACTCTTCAACGATCTCGTCCCGATTAATATGCGTAATCTTACTTCTCGCATTATCGTAGCTAGTGATATAGGTCGGATCTCCGGACATAATGTACCCCACCATCTGATTGACAGGATTATAGCCCTTAAACATCAGAGACCGGTACACATCGATCAATGTATTGCGCACCTTATTCTCCGAATCATTGACAATCCGAAAATACTGCGTATCAAATTCGCTCATACAGTCACCCCCCACATATAATAGTCATGCTGCCTGGCATCCATGGACTCAAGCCTGACGCGCAGCAATTGGTTTCTCCGGTCCTTCCCATCCTCCGCGGGAACCCGCACCTTAATATAATTATCGGTATATCCTTCCCAGTATTTTCCATCCACGTGATACTCTTCCATCAGCACGTCCCTGACGGCCCCAATATACTTGGTCAGATACAGCCGTGAGCATTCGTCCGTCACCCTCAACATTTCTTCGACGCGCCGCCGCTTCTCCTCCTCCGGAATCTGGTCCGGGCGCGCCGCCGCCTTCGTCCCCTCCATGCGGGAATACTTAAACACATGGACGTGGGCAAACCCAACGCTCTTCACAAATTCTGCGGATTCGACAAATTCTGCCTCCGTCTCCCCGGGAAATCCCACAATGACATCGGTTGTAATCGCAGCGTCAGCATAGGTTGCCCGCAGAAGGTCCACCGCCTTTCGATATTCATCGGGCGTATACTTTCGGTTCATCTGGGACAGGGTTACCGCACTGCCACTCTGCAGCGATAAGTGAAAATGCGGGCACAGCGTATCCGTTCCACTCACGGCTTCCAAAAAGGATGGCGTTATCATTCTGGGCTCCAGTGAGCCCAGCCGTATCCGGCGAAGCCCCTCCAGCTGTCCCAACAGCCCAATGAGCTCCGCCAGGGAGGAAGGCTTTTCTAAATCTTTGCCATAAGAGCTCAAATGTATTCCTGTCAACACAATCTCTTTATAGCCCGCATCCACAAAGCCGCGCGCCTCCGCCACCGCCTGCCGGGGCTCTTTGCTCGCCAAAGGGCCGCGAACAAAGGGAATAATACAGTAAGAGCAGTATTGGCGGCATCCGTCCTGTACCTTCAAAAACGCCCGGGTCTGTCCGCCCCGGCTTGGGCCCTGCCGGATGCCTCCGCGTGTCTCTGAAGCATCAGGCGTCCCCGGCACTCGAAGCCCGCGCTGGCGCTGGCAGTCCTCCACCAGAGACAGGAGGTTCATCTTATCCCGATTTCCCACTGCCACATCGACGACGCCGTCCAAAATCTGTCTCTCTCCCTTATCGATATAACAGCCCATGGCCGCAATCACCGCATTCGGATTAAGCTTTCTTGCCCGATTGATCATCTGCCTCGATTTTCTAGCTGCAATCTGCGTCACCGTGCAGGTATTGATGATATACACATCCGCCAAGTCAGAGAAATCCACGACGCGATACCCATTCTCCGCAAATCGATCCAGAACCGTTTGGGACTCATATTGATTGACTTTGCACCCCAAAGTGCAACAAGCGACTCTCATCTCACCATCCTGATGCCGCTCTTTTCTTTCGTCCACAAATACACCTCGATTGATAGCAAGGCCCGATGCCCTATTTTACCGCATTTCCGCCCTGCCGTCTTTTTCTCCGCAACATCTCTTATTCCTATATTATATCTAATAAATCAAAGAATTACAACATAAATTTTTAGTGAAAATAATAGTTGACATATTTTCGGGAAACACTTAAGATAGAGGGGTATGGGGGAGAGATTGAATCCACATATTATGTCCAATTTGAAAGGGGAAGGTCCTATGCAATCTGTAGAAGTTTTATTAAACTCTATCGACAAGGTTAAAAATTTTGTCAATACTGTGAGTCGCTATGAGGGCGAATTTGACCTTGTTTCCGGCCGATATGTCATCGATGCCAAGTCTATCATGGGAATTTTTAGCCTAGATCTGAGCCAGCCCATTCGTCTAGACGTCCACGACGACGCTGTGGCGGAAAAGGTATTACCGGAACTGACTGCTTTCCTGGCGAAGTGAGCAGTCTTTTTTTATCGCAGCTTATGGATTTCCCGGGAGTTTATGTCGATATGGCATAAACTCCCGTTTTTGCCCTATCGGGGGCTGCGCCTTTACTCCGTCTTCTCCTGTTCGATGGCCAGATGCAGCTCGTCCAGCTGCTGCACGTCAACCTTATCCGGCGCGCCGCTCATCAAGCATGAGGCGTCTTTCACCTTGGGGAACGCGATCACATCGCGGATGCTATCCTCCCCGCTCATGAGCATAATCAGGCGGTCAAAGCCGTAGGCCAATCCCCCGTGGGGGGGCGCCCCGTAAGTGAAGGCCTCCATAAAGAACCCAAATCGATCCGCCGCCTCTTCCATGGTAAAGCCCAGCGCCTTAAAGATCCGCTCCTGAACGTCGCGCTGATGGATACGGATGCTGCCGCCTCCGATTTCCACACCGTTGAGCACGATATCGTACGCCTTTGCGCGAACCTTGTGGGGAGCGCTCTCCAGATAGTCTAAATCCTCTTCCCGCGGCATGGTAAAGGGGTGATGCATTGCCGTATACCGCCCCTCTTCCTCATTGTACTCAAACATGGGAAAGTCCGTCACCCACACGAAAGCGTGTTTCTCAGGATCCGTCAGTCCCAACCTGCGGCCCATCTCCAACCTCAGATTGCCAAGCACACTCCACACCACCGGATTGCGGTCAGCGCAGAGCAGGCACAGATCGCCTTTCCCCGCTCCCATGGCAGACCCGATCGCCGCTATAGTCTCGTCCGATAAAAATTTGGCGATGGGAGATTTGACCGAGCCATCCTCCAGAAAGGCAATCCAAGCCAATCCCTTAGCTTTAAAGAGCTTTGCGATCTCTCCCAGCGCGTCGATCTGCTTGCGCGGCATCCCCGCACAGCCTGGGGCCGTGATCCCCCGCACGCTCCCTCCATCCGCCACCGCGCTTTCAAACACCTGAAAGCCACAGTGGGACACCAATTCGGAGATGTCCGTGATCTCCATCCCAAAACGCATGTCCGGCTTATCCGACCCGAAGCGATCCATGGCCTCCTGCCAGGTGATGCGGGGCAATGGCAGCTGGATCTCCCAGCCGACGGTTTCCCTGAACACATGGGCCAGCATCCGCTCGTTCACGTCCATCACATCGTCCTCCTCGACGAAGGACAGCTCCATGTCCACCTGGGTAAATTCTGGCTGCCGGTCGGCGCGCAAATCCTCGTCCCGGAAACAGCGGACGATCTGATAGTAGCGGTCAAATCCGGAGATCATCAACAATTGCTTATACATCTGGGGAGATTGGGGGAGCGCGTAGAATTCCCCCGGATGGACGCGGCTTGGAACCAGGTAATCCCGGGCGCCCTCGGGCGTGCTTTTGATCAGCATGGGCGTCTCAATCTCCAGAAAATTCTCTTGATTCAAAAAGTTTCGTATGGACTGGGCCACCTGATGGCGCAGCAGGAGATTTTTTTGTAGCCGCGGCCTGCGCAGATCCAGATAGCGGTATTTTAAGCGCAGTTCATCCCGCGCCTCCACCTCGTCCAAAATTTGGAACGGCGGTGTCTTGGCCTGCGATAGGATCTTGATCTCCTGGACTTCGACTTCAACCCCGCCTGTCGCTAACTTTTCATTGACGCCGCCATCTCGCGCCTTCACAATCCCGGTGACGGCGACCACATACTCACTGCGGATACGGCTTGCCTTCTCAAACGTCTCCTCCGCAGCCTGATCCTGCGATAAAACCGCCTGGACTACCCCTTTCCGGTCCCGTATATCCAAAAAAATCAGGCTGCCCTTATTGCGCTGTTTCTGTACCCACCCCATAATCGTAACGCGCTGGCCGATATGCTGTTCCCGCAATTCCCCACAATACAGGGTGCGCTTAACACCATTTAATGCTTCCTCCATTGTCTTTCCTCCTAGTATTATCGAATTGCCGCCCCTAGGGCATCCAAGTCCTCAAACTGCACCTGCACGGTGGAGCCGTCCTCCATATTTTTTAGCACGGCTTCCCTCTGGGTTATCTCCGTATCCCCCAAAATTAGCGTGAATCGGGCGCCGATTTTGTTTGCATATTTCATCTGCGCCTTCACGCTCCGTCCCATCAGGTCTGTCTCCACGCGAAATCCCCTTGAGCGAAGCATATAAGCCAGCCGGGACGCCGTCTTTCCGGCGCTGTCCCCAATGTGGCCGATGTACAGATCGGCCTCTTCCTTCCAAACGGTTTTCCCTTTTATGGCTTCCATCGCCATGATCAGCCGGCCAATACCGATTGCAAATCCAACAGCTGGGGTCGGATCGCCTCCCAGCTCTTCGATCAGACCGTCGTAGCGCCCGCCACCGCATATGGTTCCCTGCGCCCCGATGTCATTGCAGACAAATTCAAACACTGTCCGCGTGTAGTAGTCCAGTCCCCGGACGATGCCGCTATCGACGACAAAGGGAATTCCCAACTCTGTCAGCTGCATGGCCAGATTGTCGAAGTGCTCTCGGCATTCCGCTCCCAGATTCTCTATGGTGGAGGGAGCATCCTTCACCACTTCCTGACAGACCGGTGATTTACAATCTAAGATCCGGAGGGGATTCTTATTCAATCGCTCCTGACAGGG
>CAUFVC010000093.1:0-7811 GCA_959029275.1 uncultured Eubacteriales bacterium
TGCTGCCCATGCAGAAGGGTGATTTCAAGGGCATGTATGAGAGCCTCGGCGGCCGTCCCATGACAGTTCGTCTGTTGGATCCCCCGCTGCATGAATTCCTGCCGTCGCACGAAGAGGATATTCGGACGCTGGCTGGGGAAATGGGAGTCAGCTATGAGGACTTGGCCGCTACGGTGGCATCCCTGCATGAGTTTAATCCCATGATGGGACACCGCGGCTGCCGTCTGGCTGTGACCTATCCTGAGATCGCGGAGATGCAGGCTCGCGCCATCATGGAGGCGGCCGTGGAAGTCAGCCAGGAGAAGGGGTATGAGATCGTTCCCGAAATCATGATCCCGCTGGTGGGCGAAGTCAAAGAGCTTGCCTATGTCAAGGGCATCGTTGTGGAGACAGCCAACAAAGTCCTGGAAGAAAAGAACGTCAAGATGGAGTACAAGGTTGGCACTATGATTGAGATCCCCCGCGCCGCTCTGACAGCGGACGAGATCGCCAAGGAGGCGGAATTCTTCTCCTTCGGCACCAACGATCTGACGCAGATGACCTTCGGATTCTCCCGGGACGATGCTGGAAAATTCCTGGATTCCTACTATGAGAAGAAGATCTATGAGTCCGATCCCTTTGCGAGACTGGACCAGACTGGCGTTGGTCAATTGGTGCAGATGGCGGCGGAGAAAGGGCGGAAGACCCGTCCCGATATCAAGCTGGGGATCTGCGGCGAGCACGGCGGCGATCCTTCTTCCATCGAGTTCTGCCATAAAGTTGGGCTGAACTATGTATCCTGCTCGCCCTTCCGCGTGCCGGTGGCCCGGTTGGCGGCGGCGCAGGCGGCGATCCAGTATCCCGCAGCATCAAAATAAGACTGTTAAAGGGCAGACCCCAATAGCCTAAAAGTTTGCCCCCAAATATAGAAACAGACCTTGTATCAAGGAGATATCCCTGGTATGAGGTCTGTTTTTTTACTCACCTTGCCAAGAAAAATTGTGCCAAAAACCTATACTTCGTGGTATCCGTGTTTGTCGGCAATTTGGTTAAAATAGTATTTCATGCAAATTACCTTCCCTTCATTGGTTTCTGCGTAGAACATTATGGAAGAAAAGACGATGTGAGGTCAATGCTTTTTTACTGCATATATTCCAAATACAGATAAATTTGAGGATGATTTAAAAACCAGAAGGAGGCGTTGAATTATGTGTATGTTATGCAAATGCGATACGGTGAGACAGACAACAACAACTCACGTTGTAAACTATAAAGGTTGTGTGATTGTCATAAAGAATGTTCCATGTGAGGAATGTGAGCAATGCGGAGAAAAGTTTTATACGGATGAAGTGGCAGAGCGATTGGAAAAAATGGTTAATGCGGCTAAAGAATTGTTACAGGAGATTTCTGTCATTGATTATGCCAAGGTGGCTTAGGTTAGACGCGACAAATGACATGATACGGCATCCATCCCAAGGCGGATCCGGTAGGATCGGGCAAAACATATGGAACCGTAGATATTTTGAACGAAATCCTGAGTGATTTGTAGAATTTTAGAAATCTTTCCCTTCCCTATGGAAATCAGAGCGCAAGATGGTATATAATAGGAGTGTTGAGTAAAATTAAACCATTCAAAATAGACCGAGGGAGAGACAATTCATGAAAATGGTAGCATTAGCTGACCAGCTAAAACAGAATGAGTATCCCGGCCGGGGGATCGTCATCGGCCGGTCTCAGGACGGCACGAAAGCGGTTGCCGCCTACTTTATCATGGGGAGAAGCACCAACAGCCGAAATCGGATTTTTGTCGAAGATGGCGCAGGAATTCGAACGCAGGCCTTCGATCCCGCCAAGCTGACGGACCCCAGCCTTGTCATTTATGCTCCAGTTCGGGTTCTGGGCAATAAGACCATCGTCACCAATGGCGATCAGACCGATACCATCTATGAGTGTATGGACCGGCAGATGACCTTTGAGCAAGCGCTTCGGACAAGAGAATTTGAGCCTGACGCTCCCAATTATACCCCGAGAATATCCGGGATTCTACACATTGAAAACGGTGGGTATAACTATGCCATGTCCATATTAAAAAGCAGCAATGGAAGTCCGGACAGCTGCCTGCGGTATACCTACGCCTATGAAAACTGTCCCGCGGGCGAGGGGCGCTTCCTCCACACATACATAGGAGATGGGGATCCACTGCCAAGTTTTGAGGGAGAGCCCATCCGAGTCGGCATTGAGGGGGATCTGGAGGCATTTGCGAGTGAAATCTGGGAGAATCTGAACGAGGACAATAAGGTATCGCTGTTCGTGCGCTATATCGACATCGCGGCAGGGACCTATGAATCCAAAATTATCAATAAGAATTGCTAGGAGGAAGCGCCGATGAAAGAGTTGGAGTTAAAATATGGGTGTAACCCGAACCAGAAACCTTCCAAAATTTATACCAATGACGGTCGGGAACTGCCGATTGAGGTTCTCAGCGGTCGGCCTGGCTACATTAACTTTATGGACGCGCTCAACGGCTGGCAGCTTGTCCGGGAGCTGAAGCGGGCGACCAATCTCCCAGCGGCTACGTCTTTCAAGCACGTATCGCCAGCGGGAGCGGCTGTGGGCCTTCCTCTGGACGACACTCTGGCCGCGATCTACTGGGTTGCGGATATAAAAGAGATGTCGCCGTTGGCCTGCGCCTACGCGAGAGCCCGGGGTGCGGATCGGATGTCCTCCTACGGGGATTTCATCGCCCTTTCGGATGTATGCGACGTGCCCACCGCTAAGATGATCAAGCGGGAGGTATCGGACGGCGTCATCGCCCCCGGATACGAGCCCAAGGCGCTGGAGATTTTGCGGCAAAAGAAAAACGGAGGATACAATGTGATCCAGATTGACCCTGACTATGCGCCGGCCGCCTTGGAACACAAGGACGTGTTCGGAATCACGTTCGAGCAGGGGCGAAATGAACTCTGCATCGACGAAGCGCTGTTGTCCAACATCGTCACAGAGAATAAGGACCTGCCGGAGTCAGGCAAGATCGATCTGCTTATTTCCCTGATTACGCTGAAATACACACAGTCCAATTCCGTATGTTACGCCAAGGGCGGACAGGCCATCGGGATTGGAGCGGGCCAGCAGTCGAGGGTGCATTGCACGCGGCTGGCGGGCAACAAAGCGGATAACTGGTATCTGCGCCAGGCTCCCAAGGTTCTGGAATTGCCCTTTGTGGACAAGATCCAGCGGGCGATCCGCGATAACGCCATCGATCTCTATATCGGAGACGAGTATATGGATGTACTGGCAGAAGGTGAGTGGCAAAAGGTATTCAAAGTCAAGCCGGATGTCTTTACAAAGGAAGAGAAGCGGGCATGGCTTGACTCTATGACAGGAGTGGCGCTGGGTTCCGATGCATTCTTCCCCTTTGGCGACAACATCGAGCGCGCTCATAAGAGCGGCGTGCAGTACGTAGCGCAGCCCGGCGGGTCGCTTCGAGATGATGACGTCATCTCCGTCTGCGATAAATACAATATGGTCATGGCGTTTACCGGCATTCGGCTGTTCCATCACTGATTGTAAGCGCGCCGCTGCGGACAATGGACCGTCCGCGGCGGCTTTTTTATATACGCTGACCTGCTCCCTTAAACATTTCCTTGACTCTTCCCCTGCCAGGAATAATCTAGGTCCCATGAAAATATCCTATATAATTATATATAGTATAAGGAGTGGGGGCCTTGTCTAAAACCATTGTCATCGCAGGAGGGGGCTGGGCAGGATGTGCGGCAGCCGTCAGCGCCAGACAGCAGGGGATGGATGTGATCATCTTAGAGCGGACGGATATGCTTCTTGGGACTGGCCTGGTCGGTGGCATTATGCGAAACAACGGGCGGTTTACAGCATCGGAGGAGTTGATCGCCATGGGCGGAGGGCAGCTCTTTCAGATCATCGACGCCAACTGCCGCCATCACAACGTCGATTTCCCGGGCCACGCCCATGCCAGCCTCTACGATATCGGCAAGATGCCGGGAGCCATCGCCCGTTATATGGCGGACCTGGGGATTCAGGTGCGGTTTCAATCCCGGGTAGTGAAAGCAAACATGGAAGCCAATCGAATCCGGTCCGTGGAAACGGGAGATGGCACGGCCATTCCAGGGGATGTCTTTATTGATGCCACCGGTACAGCGGGCCCGATGAACAACTGCGCGCGGTATGGAAATGGCTGCGCCATGTGCGTCCTTCGCTGCCCCAGCTTTGGAGGGCGCGTGAGCCTAACGGCTTTGGCAGGAGTCACAGAACTGCAAGGACGGCAAAAAAATGGAATCCTGGGCGCCATGAGTGGTTCCTGTAAACTGTACAAGGAATCGCTGGCTGCTCCCATCCGAAACGCTCTAGAGGAGTCAGGAGTTGCCGTAATCTCCATCCCGAAAGCGCTGTGCGAGGATCATCTTGAGATAAAAGCCTGCCAGCAATATGCACTTGAGGAGTATAGGGAATCTCTCATTCTGTTGGACACAGGACATGCAAAGCTTATGGCGCCCTTTTTCCCTCTAGAAAAGTTGCGGCGAATTCCAGGATTTGAAGATGCGCGCTACGAGGACCCCTATGCAGGGGGAAAGGGAAATTCCATGCGGTTCTTTGCCATGGCGCCTCGGGATGATACCCTTCAGGTTCTGGGTGTCAAGAATCTGTTTTGCGCGGGGGAGAAGGCCGGACTCCTGGTTGGACACACGGAAGCCATCGCGACGGGGACCTTGGCCGGCTTGAATAGCGCTAGACAGGCAGGCGGTAAAAAGTTATGTGTCCTTCCGCGCGAGACGGCAGTGGGAGAGGCCATCGCCTATGCGCGGGAAGCGATGAAACAGAAAGAGGGGCTGAACCGCAAATATACATTTTCCGGTTCCGTATTGTTTGAGCGGATGCAGGCACTTGGACTCTATGAGATAAATCAGACCAAAATTCTTGAAAGAGTCCGAAAACTGGGGCTGTCACAGTTATTTTCCTGATCCCCGTATCTCCCAAAAAGAAATTTCCGGGGAACCGAAAGTTTACAGTCACAGAGAAATGATTTCATACTGGTCAGTCCCTAACCCCAGCTTGACGGCGTGTTGAATCCCGACTTTCCAGTTGGTATTAGGGCTGACAGCCCCAAAATGATCATGCCCCGTGTGATCACGTTCTGCCAATAGGCTTCCCCCAAGTATGGGCTGCCGGTTCACCGCGTCCGCACACGCCACGTCCAGCGCTACAGGGTCAAAGGAGGCGAACATGCCGACATCCGGCACGATGGCGGTATCGTTTTCTCCGTGACAGTCGCAGAATGGCGACACATCCACCACAAGACTTATGTGGAAGTGAGGGCGGCCCTGTAGGACAGCCTTAGAGTATTCCATCATCTTTTTGTTGAGGATGTCGTTGGACTCGTCTGAAGCGGGGCGAACCGCGTCCCGGGGACAGACACCGATACAGCGCCCGCAGCCGGCACAGCGGGCCTGGTCGATGTGGGCTTTTTTGTTCTCGATCTGCGGAGCGCCGTGGGCGCAGATCTGGGCACACTTTCCACATCCGATACAGGCATCCTGGGAGACAAAGGGCTTGCCGCTGCTGTGCATCTCCATTTTTCCGGCGCGTGAGCCACAGCCCATGCCGGTGTTTTTTAGAGCGCCGCCAAATCCGGTTAGCTCGTGGCATTTAAAATGATTGAGGGAGATAAAAATGTCAGCGTCCATTATGGCGCGGCCGATTTTGGCTTCCGTTACATAGTCGCCCCCTTCCACGGGGACCAGGACCTCATCCGTGCCCTTCAACCCATCGCCGATGAGGATGTGACAGCCGGTAGAAAAAGGGGAAAATCCATTGATATAGGCGCTCTCCAAATGATCGAGGGCATTTTTTCGACCGCCCACGTATAAGGTATTGCAGTCCGTCAGAAAGGGCTTGCCCCCCAATTCCCTGACGACATCCGCGACAGTCTTCGCATAATTAGGGCGAAGATATGCCAGATTTCCGGGTTCCCCAAAATGAATCTTGATGGCGGCATACTTGTTATGGAAGTCGATAGTGCCAATGCCGGCCTTTTTTATGAGTCGTGCCAACTTTTGCTGCAAATTGTCGCCGCCTTTTGCGCGCATATCGGTGAAATACACTTTTGCTGGTTCCATGGGATTCAATACCTCCTGCGATAGAATAAATACAGAGCATTTGATATGTCCATTTTATCGTATCACATATAGTTCACTCTATGTCAAGAGATTTCAAGAAAAAGGGTGTAAAATGTAGTAGTCACTTCCGGATTATAAGACATAATCCCACATTGCCTGCTATTGCTAAAGAAATACAAAAAACAGCAAGATAATTCTATATTTCATTTTCATCTCCACTTATAATAAGAATATAAGAATTTGATACCATTATACGAGATTAGGAGGCACTAGGATGAAAATGGATATGAGGAACTGGTTACAGACACTGCGGGACGCTCCTGTGAAAAAAGCGTTCCCCATACTCTCGTTTCCAGCCATACAACTTATGAATATCAGCGTGAAAGATTTGATTTCCAACAGCGATACCCAGGCGCGAGGAATGAAAATGGTGGCGGACCGCGTGGATTCCGCTGCGTCGGTGAGTTTGATGGATCTGTCAGTGGAGGCTGAGTGTTTTGGCTCCACCATCCGCTACTCCGATGATGAGGTTCCCACCGTCGTGGGAAGCATCGTGTCCTCCGAGGAGGAGGCCAGAGAGTTGGCCGTTCCCACCGTTGGCGCATGCCGCACGGGGATCTACATTGAGGCGATTGAAAAGGCTGTCCAAATGATCACCGACCGGCCGGTCTTTGCCGGAGTGATTGGCCCCTTTTCTTTAGCCGGGCGGCTGATGGACGTATCGGAAGCGATGATTTACTGCTACGAAGAGCCAGACATGGTGCATATCTTGCTGGAAAAGGCTACGGAGTTCATTATTGCCTACTGCAAAGAGTATCGCCGCGTTGGCGCCAACGGCGTGGTGATCGCGGAGCCGCTGGCCGGCCTCCTTTCCCCGTCACTGGCTGAAGAATTTTCCGGGCCGTATGTAAAGCAGATTGTAGATGCCGTTCAGGATGACAACTTCCTGGTCATCTATCACAACTGCGGCAACAGCACCATCCAAATCATTGATTCGATTTTGGATACCGGCTCCGCGGCGTATCATTTTGGGAACGCCATCGATATGGCGGAAATGCTCAAGCATATTCCGTCCGACATTATCGCCATGGGCAATGTGGATCCCGCCGGAGAATTCCGCAACGGAACGCCGGAATCCATTCGCGAGGCAACGCTTCGGGTCATGGGGGCATGCTGTCAGTATCCCAATTTTGTGATTTCCTCCGGCTGCGACATCCCGCCGATGTCCGCGTGGAAGAACATTGACGCGTTCTTTGCGGCGGTTCATGAATTCTATCAGGCGTAATTTGAAAAACCGCCGCGGAGATAAAACCGCGGCGGTTTTTTCGCGTGCGCCATCAGGTACACGTCGCTATAGGATTGGGGTGTCATGGCATTAGCCCGGAAGATAGAGCTCCAGCATGGCGGCAAAGGAATCGGGGACGCGATAGCGGGATAGAAATTGGATATGGGGGTAATAGGGAGTGTCGTAGTAAAGGCCGTTGACCGCGCAGATGCGAATCTGAATGCTGTCGGCCAGGGCGTTTGTACCCGGACTGCCGGGAGCTGTCTGAGCTTCGGCATCATGGTCCCCCGCCTGCGGTGTCGTGGAGTCTGCGATCTGATATAGAATGGAATCTCCCGGATCGCTGGGG
Organism: uncultured Eubacteriales bacterium; assembly: GCA_959029275.1. GTDB lineage: Bacteria > Bacillota > Clostridia > Lachnospirales > Bianqueaceae > Bianquea. Next base: position 7,763 of record CAUFVC010000093.1, read on the forward strand.
GAATGCACAATGCCCAGGGCGGCAAAGTACTCGTCGCTAGAATTTGTAA
>CAUFVC010000094.1:0-7713 GCA_959029275.1 uncultured Eubacteriales bacterium
CAAGATATGATAGGCCTCCCCATCAGATTTGGAGTAACAGTAAGAGAGAATAGTCATATCATCCTTCCAATTGCTGTGAGAAACCATCCCATCGTCTAACAATACATACAGATCCCCGCCATCTAGATTGCAGGTCAATAGCCGGTGATGGGTAACGCCATCCACAATCCATCTGTGAATAAACATAAACCGGTTCGCCGCGGGGTTTAACATAATATGATTTACCTTGTGATACCCCAAAACCATAGACGGCTGCGCCTCGAACTGGGCTAGATCTCTGTATGTAATAGGTAATTCTGCCACTGTGTTTGCGGCAATATCCACTTTCCACATACATGGCAGATCCGGATATTTTTCTTTTGAAGTTCGGTCTTCCACATTGGAATAGCCATATCCAGGGCGAAAGGTATTAAGCCTAGAAAAATCTAAAGAAATAGCCGTTCTGCCGTCACTGGAAACCGTATAGACAGGACGCTTTAGAATGGTCTCTTTCCCATCCTCTATGGAATAGATCACAGAACAGTACGCGCCATCCCGGAAATCATTAAACAAAATTTTAGAAGAAAAATCTGGACCAAGCCATTGGAGCATACACCCTTGCTGAGAATTCCACACATGGGTTTTGGTAAGGATTGTTTCTTTCTTATTTATACAGTCATACAAAATAATCGGCGTCTCTTCTGTGGACACATAGTTCCGGCTGGCTCCCTTGGGCGCTAGATATATCATATATCGCTGATCTTGGCTCCAAGGAGACTTATCGTAATGCCCAAAGTTGTGCTCCGAATCGTCGGAACTGATCTGCACTAATCCAGGCAAGTCTGTCTTTTTATCGCTCAAAAAGTTTCCTGCGTACGCATATACATTCTTCATGGCGCGCTTAAGCTTGGGAAACTGCGTCAATTTTTTTGCAAAGGTACGGGCAATACTCATAGCAAACCCCTTTCATTTTCGAAAATTTAAAAACTCTACCAGGGATCCCCATCCATAACTCATATGCAGCAGCCAATAATAGCCGCACATTCTCACCACGGTCCACACATTTTTTGTCTTCTTGAATGCAAAATATACCGCCAAACCAAAATACAGAATATACATAGCCAAAAAAGCCCACCAGAAGATTCTGCTGAGAAATCCCAACGCAAGCAATATCAGATTCGCTAAGACGAAGGTAAAAGGAACCATATGGCGCAGAGATAGACCGCTTTTACTTTCACTCTTTTTGCAGACAATGATATTCCATTTTCCATTTCCCAGCGCCTGCTTCATCATGCCTTTAACAGTCTCTCGGGAATGATACACGCTAGTTATGGACGTGTCAAGATAAAATTTTCCGCCACATCTCTTGATTCGCCCATGCATGTCGTTGTCCTGATTGCGCATAAATGTTTCGTTGAAATACCCGGCCTCCGCAAAGATCGACTTTCGATACACGCCATAGGCAACCGTATCGACATAGCCCGAATCAACGGCGTATCGAAATCGCGCATTGCCAACGCCGAACGGTGAAGACAGGACATCGGATATGATCCTGCCCTTGTTCGTGAGCGGCTGCGCCTCAATACGCCCGCCTGCGCAGGCCACATCCGGATTTTTCAACAGAATATCGACTCCCTTTGCAACCAAGTGCGGGTCCGCCTGCGCATGGGCATCGATCCGCACGACATAGTCCCCTTTCGCCTCCCGGATCCCAATATTCCATCCGGCAGCGAGGACCTCCTTGGGATTATCAAGGTACCGAGTCTCGATTGCGCCGTGCTCTGCGGCGTACTCCTCAACGGTCTGCCTGGCAATCTCCATGGTACAGTCGGCCGACATCCCGTCTATAATAAGCAGTTCCAATCGCTCCTTAGGGTACTCTTGATTAAGCAAGGACACAATCGCAGGCTTAATGTAGGTCTCCTCATTCCGCACAACAATCATCATTGTTACAAAAGGCAAAGTTGGTTCCATGATCTCTCCCCGGCTCATCGCAGATTTTCTTTATACCAAGTAATAGCAAGTTCCATTCCCTTTTCAAAGCTGTACTCCGGGTCATATCCCAGCAGCTTCCTGGCCTTTGAAATATCGGCGTTGCTGTGTTTAATATCTCCCGCCCGGTCAGGTCCAAAATGGGGTTCTATATTTTTGCCAAGGGCTTTGGTCATCCCATAGTAAATATCAATCAGATATTCCCGACCGCCATAGGCTATATTATACGCTTCCCCAGCGGCTTCGCGGGGAGCTAAACATGCCTTAAGATTTGCCTCGACAACATTTTCCACATACGTAAAATCGCGGGATTGTCTTCCGTCGCCGTTGATCGTAGGCGCCTCATCGTGTAAAAGCAACTTCAAAAATTTTGGAATGACCGCTGCGTATGCGCCGTCTGGGTCCTGCCGCTTGCCAAAAACGTTGAAATACCGCATTCCATACGTGTCTAACCCATAGAATTTGGTATACATCTTCGCAAACTCTTCGTCCACCCGTTTGGTCAGCGCATACGGGGAGAGAAGGTTGCCTTCTCTCCCTTCTCGTTTCGGCAGATTGGGCTCATCTCCGTACACAGAGCTGGAAGACGCATACACAAACTTTTTAACTCCCTGGATGCGAGACGCCTCTAACATGTTGACGGTTCCTATAATATTGTTGTTTGCATAAAACAGAGGCATTTCAATGCTGCGGGGGACGCTCCCCCATGCCGCCTGGTTGAGCACATAATCCACGCCTTCGCAGGCCTTTTTACAGGTCTCAAGATCTTTAATATCGCCCTTTCTAAATTCATAGTTCGGGTGATCCAAAAATAAATCCACGTTTTCCTGTTTCCCAGTAGACAAATCGTCGAGGCAGCGCACGCGATAGCCCATGGACAAAATCGCTTCACACAAATTGGATCCGATAAAGCCAGCGCCGCCGGTCACTAAAAACAGCGACTTTTCAGGAAATTCTAGATGCCGGTATCCCATCGTCTATTCCCCTTCCGCATTTCAATTCGATTCACACGACCACATCACAGACGCCAATATATGTACCCCGCATCTTCATATTCTCTGCGGTTAAGCAGCCCCTTAATGTCTAGCAGAACTTTCTTCGCCCCGTCTGAGTACATCGCCGCAATGTCTTGTTCCGCGAGAGACAAAAAGGCGTCATGGGCGACCGCTACGATGACGGCGTCCATCCCTTTTATCTCTTCCATGCCGGCAAATTCGATACCATATTCGCGATACGCCTCGGCCTTGTCTGCTACAGGATCTGCAATCACTGGCACAATCTCGTATTCTTTCAACTCATTGACAATATCGATGACCCGGGTATTCCGCGTATCCGGACAGTTTCCCTTAAATGTGAAGCCTAATATGGCGACTTTCGCGCCTTTGACTTGTGTATCCGCCTTAATAAGATTTTTTACCAAATTTTCAACAACATATTTTCCCATATCATCGTTTATACGGCGCCCACTGAGGATAATCTGGCTATGATACCCCATTTGCTCTGCTTTATATGTAAGATAATAAGGGTCAACTCCTATGCAGTGTCCCCCTACCAGACCGGGAGAAAATTTAAGAAAATTCCATTTCGTTCCCGCCGCCTCTAATACCGCCTGGGTGTCGATCCCCATTTTATTAAAAATAATCGACAATTCATTCATAAACGCAATGTTAATGTCGCGTTGGCTGTTCTCGATTACCTTGGCGGCCTCAGCCACTTTAATGCTCTCCGCCCGGTGGACTCCCGCCTCGACAACGAGTTCATAGACTTTTGCTACGGTAGTAAGGGTCTCCTCATCCATACCGGATACGATTTTCGTAATTGTCTCCAGGCGATGCACTTTGTCTCCTGGGTTGATGCGCTCCGGCGAATACCCGATTTTAAAATCCTGTCCGCAGATAAGCCCCGATTCTTTTTCTAGAATCGGCTGACAAATCTCCTCCGTCACCCCAGGGTAGACAGTCGATTCAAAGACCACGATGCTCCCCTTCGACAGATGGCGACCTACAATCCGGCTGGCGCTCTCAACAGGCGTCAAGTCGGGCGTGTGGTCGCGATTTACAGGAGTGGGAACCGCTACGATAAAAAACTTCGCTTTGTCCAGCTGCGCCTCATCGCTGGTAAATTCTACTGTGCTGGCCTGTATCGCCTCATCACCGACCTCTTTTGTCGGATCAATTCCTTTTTTATAGAGATCGATCTTGGCTTGATTCAGGTCAAAGCCGATTACCTCTACCTTTTTCGCAAAAGCGACCGCAATGGGCATTCCAACATACCCAAGGCCCACCAACGCGATTTTTTCCTTTCTCTCTAAAATTTGATCATACAAGTCCATCTCTTTTTGGCATGCCATAGCTATTTCCCTCTTTCTGTAACATATTGTTGTAATCGCATTTACCCACCAAGGGCACGGAGCGTCCGAACCATCGTTTGAATTTCATTCCAACAGCTAAAGTGCTGGAGCGCCTGTAGATTGTACCGCATCTTTTGTGGAAGAATGGTATGAATATATGTTTCATCCACATTGTCAGAAGACTCTAGGTAATCGGCCTCATCTTTGAATTCCAAACTCGCATTCGAAGTAACTCCGGCTGGGAGCAGGAGCGTGGCCAACATCTCATCGCTGTAAGCCTCCACATATTTTCTAACTTCGGGCCGAGTCCCGACAAAGCTCATATCGCCAAGAAAGATATTTAAGAGCTGCGGAATCTCATCTAAACGGCACCGGCGGATCTTGCTGCCCACGCGGGTAATTCTAGAATCCCCCTTTGTGGTGACTAAGGATCCTTTTTTGTCGGCATCCACGACCATGGTCCTAAATTTAAAGATCCGGAATATTCTTCCATACTGTGTAACGCGCTCCTGCCGGTAAAATACCGGGCCCTTGGAGTCCAATTTAATCCAAACCGCCAATCCCAACATTACAGGGGACAGAAATATAATTAGGATACTGGATGCAACAAGGTCAAAACAGCGCTTTACTACCAGGGAGAAACGTTTACGGCTGAGCGCATCATAATACGGCCGCACGGCGTCATTGCGCATTTTTTTAGGTAGTTTCTCCCATTTCAACATGGACATGCACCTAATATTCTCGTAAAGTTCTCGATAATATACTCCACCTGCTCATCCGTCAATTGACTATACAGGGGAAGCGTAATCTCGTTTTCATATTGCGCATAGGCATTGGGATACGCTTTTATATCAAATCCCAAATTTCGATAGGCTGTCAACATTGGCAACGGTTTATAATGAACATTACATGCGATCCCCTTCTCGGCCATCTGAACGATGATCTGATTTCGCTGTTCTGCCGTGATCCCCTTAACCCTTGTCAGATAGAGATGTGCGCTGGACGCACTGAGGGAATCTCTATGGTTTAAGACTTGTACGTTAAACCGCGATAAGGCTTTATTATAGCGCTCAACAATGGAGTGGCGCTTTTTGAGCATATCAGAATACCGCCTAAGCTGTACTAACCCAATCGCCGCCATTATATCCGTCATATTACATTTGTAGTAGGGGGCAACAATGTCATATTCCCAGGCTCCCAGTTGATTTTTGCTCAGGGCATCTTTGGTCTGACCGTGGAGAGAAAGAAGCTGAAACGTTTTATACAACCGCTCATCGTCCAAGTCCGGCAATGAGCGCCAGGTGACAGCCCCCCCTTCAGCAGTCGTTAAGTTTTTAACCGCGTGGAAGCTATAGCAAGTGAAATCCGCAAAGGAGCCCGCCTTGTTCCCTTGTCTCTCGGCGCCAAATCCGTGAGCGCAATCGGCCATGACGACAACGCGGCCATATAGAGCCTGAAGGTCATTCGACGGTTTAAATAACTCCTTTTTGTGCTCAATCGCTTGATAGATCCGGTCATAGTCACAGATGACGCCTGCGATATCCACAGGAATAATCACCTTCGTCCGCTCTGTGATCAGAGACTCCAATTGGTCATAGTCCATCTCAAAGGAATCCTTCGCCACATCGATCATGACGGGGGTGGCGCCAACATGACAGATAACACTACAGCTAGCCGTATATGTATACGCTGGAACGATGACTTCATCCCCGCATCCTACCCCCAGTGTCCTGAGAGTTAACTCCATAGCTGCGGTAGCGGAATTTAAACAGACCGTCTTTTTCGTCCCAATATAATTCGAAATTTGCCGCTCAAATTCTTTTGTCCTTGGCCCTGTAGTGATCCATCCCGAGAGGATCGCTTCTCTGACTTCCGCTGCCTCCGCTTCCGTCATGTCCGGTGGTGAAAATGGAATATTCATCGATGTCTCCTTCAAAATATTTATTTATTTCTCGCATAGGTGGGCACAATCTCTGCGACAATATCCTTCATATTATTGACTTCTGCCTTATATGCCTCTTCCAGCCGCGCCAACTGCTCTTTGAATTTCTCATCGTCCATTTCGATGGGTTTTCCAATATGGATCAGCTTGTTATCCGTCTCTTTCAAGCCTTCCTCCTCCATCAAGAGTTCTTCATACAGCTTCTCTCCGGGCCTAAGTCCCGTATAGACAATCTTTATGTCCACATCCGGTTCAAAGCCAGAGAGACGGATCAAATTTCTTGCCATATCATCGATCTTGACCGGCTCTCCCATATCGAGGACAAAGATTTCGCCGCCTTTAGCATAGTATGCCGCTTGAAGGACGAGTGAAACGGCTTCCGGGATTGTCATAAAATATCGTATTACATCTGGGTGGGTCACGGTAACAGGCCCTCCCTCCTCTATCTGTTTCTTGAATAGAGGGATAACGCTGCCGTTGCTCCCCAATACGTTTCCAAATCGAACCGCCACAAATTCCGTATCGGATTCCCGGTCCATCATCTGGACAATCATCTCACAAAGCCGCTTGGAAGCGCCCATTATATTGGTAGGGTTAACCGCTTTATCAGTTGAGATCAGCACAAACTTTTTTACTCCAAATTTGACCGAAGCCTGCGCCGCCTTATATGTGCCAAATACATTGTTCTTTATCGCTTCGTTCGGGCTATCTTCCATCAGGGGAACATGTTTATGCGCCGCCGCGTGAAAGACAATATCAGGGTGATAGGTTCCAAACACATGGTCAAGCCGGGCCGTATTGCGCACGGATCCGATCAAAACAATGAGATTCAGCGCCGGGTAATTGTGCTTTAGTTCCATCTGAATATCATACGCGTTATTTTCATAGATATCAAATATGATAAGCTGTCGCGGCTCGCTCTTGGCTATCTGACGGCAAAGTTCACTTCCGATGGAACCGCCGCCCCCTGTAACCATAATCACTTTTCCTTTAATAAACTGTAGAATCTCCGTCAAATTAACATTGATCGGATCTCGTCCCAAGAGATCCTGAATATCCACCTTCCTAAGCTTATTCACGCTGACATCACCATTCAGCAGCTGATAAATGCCGGGGATCGTCTGAACTTCACATCCCGTCTTACTGCATAAATTTAGAATTTCTTTTTTGATTTGTCCGCTGCTGCTGGGGATTGCATAGATGATCTTATTGATGTGATATTTTTCCACCGCCGGCAAAATATCGCGCCTGCCGCCGGCAATCGGTACGCCCTCCAGCTTTTTGCCTTTAATGTTCGGATTGTCATCGATTATACAACAGACCCGCCCGGTAATCTTATCGCTAAACCGGTATTCCTGAAGCAATGTGCGCCCAGCTTGCCCGGCCCCTATAATCATTATATTGTCCGCGTTACCTCTATGAACTTGTTGGAAGTCCGTTTTTAGCCGGC
>CAUFVC010000095.1:0-7711 GCA_959029275.1 uncultured Eubacteriales bacterium
CGGTATATGGGATTGGACTGTTCCTGCAAAACGTTGCGAACGAATACATCCAGCTTGCGCTGATCCACGTACTCGCTCATTCCAATGGCGGAAAAATACCGTACCAAGCCGCCGCCCCCTTCATTCTTTAATCATGATATACACCGCCGTCTTCTTCCCCTGATCGTCCAGCGATGCCTCAATCTGGAATACGCCCTGCACGTCTGGCGCCGTATACATCCCATTGTGGTCGATGGAGCCGCCGCCCTGCCCCAGCACTTTCCAGCGGACAGGCCCATCGCACCCCTTCGGCAATGCGCATTGAAATTGGTATTTCATACCCCTGTGCAAATATTTCGGCGCATTCTCAATGAAAAAATCTTCCGCGGCCGCCTCCAATGGCTCGCCCTTCTCCTCGGGCACTAGCTCCTCCAGCGCCTCCGCCCACCAGTATATGACGATCTGCTTTTGTGGGATGGATGAGGCCAGACGGATTCCCACCTTAAAGGTTCCCCTGTCCTGAAACAGAATGGCGCCGATATCCACCGGCGGCATACCCGGTATATAATCCGATTCTTCGAATACATTCAGCGATCCAAACAGCAGCTGTTCCGATTCCAGAGGGCCATTCTGGTAGGCAAAGGCATCCCCGAAAGCAAAGCTCAAGCGGACAGGCCCCGCTCCCAGCCCGTGTTCCGTCTCATCAGAGTAATAGCATCGCCCCGGCTGTCCCCCGCGAGGCAGGAAAATCTCCATTCTCCCAAGGGCCGTGCGTTTTTTGCCCGACACCATCACTTTTTTATTGCGCCATCTTGAGAAATTATCCTGTTCCATATCTTCCTGCCCGTTCCTTTCGTAGAATACCCTTATTGTATCTGTTTTTTCCCCTTATTTCAAGTTATCGAGAGAAATTTTTTGAAATTTACAAAAAGTCTATTAAAATCTCTACCTTTGTATGGTATAATACTCCCATAGGCAAGTCCACTGTATGAATAAAATCAGAACACAGACCCGAAGGAGGTTCCATCCATGAAATCATTTACTACCGTGCGGCGAGGGTTTGATCCTGCCGAGGTCGAACAATACATCCGCGAACTGGAAGCGACGCTCAGCAAAAAAGAGCAACAGCTGACGGACTACCAGAATAAGGAGAATGCCATCACGAAAGCCGTGGTGGAGGCGCAGCTGACGGCTGACTCCGTCATTAGGGCCGCCAACGATGAGGCGGAGAAGTTGAAGATGGAGGCCGCCGCCGAGCTGGAGGATGTGAAGCAGAAGGCCACAGCCCTCCGGCAGAATCTGATCGCGTTTCAGCAGGAATATAACCGGATCTTGCAGCAGTATTTGGTAGCTGTCCGCTGCACGGACATGGTGGAGATTTTTGACCGCCTGGACGCCCTCCTGGCCAAACTCGGCACGGACAAGGAGGAGTTGCCGCCGCTACCGGACGCGGCGGAGGAACCCGCCGTGGAATTGACGGATCTGGGGATGGAGGGATAGTCGCCATGTGGCTTAACCTAATCGCCTTCCTTCTCTTTCTTTTCATGTTGCTGCGCAACGCCGCGGCCAAGATGGAATACAAAACGCAGAAAAAAACGGCACTTTTTGCTTTTCAGGAGCATAGCAAGTGGGTTTTGGCCGGCCGCATCACGGCGGGTGTGCTGCTCCTGGCTATGGTCGCCGCCATCCTCTACGATGTACTGGCTCTGGGGGGCCTGGTGCTCTTCCCCGAGATCAGCTTACCTCTGTGCCTGTGCGTGGGCCTGGCATTTTTTGCCTTTTTCCCCTACTCCACCGCCCTCTGGACGATGAGCGATAAGGGGATCTTTGTCTACAACAGCAATAAATTTTTGCCCTGGAGTCAGATTATCACCACCGGCATTCAAAAGAAAAAGAAAAAAACCTTCATCGTCCTAACAGTCAAGAAAGAGCAGGGTGAAATTTTTAAACAGACTTTCTACATGCTGAAGATACCGGCGGACAAAGCGGACGAGCTCAGCGAGATGATCCGCAAATTCATCAAAACCTATGAAAAGATGAAACTGTACAAACATGTGCAGGAAGAGCGGAATACGGAGCGCAAACGCCGCACCTGGTTCTGAGATTGCCGCTGCACGAGGCGGCAGAACGGAGGCATACATGAATAAGCAGGAATTCAGGCGCAAAAGTCTGCGCTATCTGCCATTGTTTATTTTAGTTTTGATTTGTATCGCCTTTGCGATCATTTTCAATAAGTTTGTACACGAAACCCACGCGGCCTCAAACTACGCTGGCACTATTTTGAAGCTGTTAAGTCCATTTATCATCGGGCTGGCCATCACCTTTTTCCTGACGCCAGCGGTCCGGCTTTTGGAAACTGGTTTCGCCAAGCTCCTCGCTTGGCTGAAACGGCAGAAAAAGCTTCGACTTCCCACAAGATTCGTACAGTCCAATAAAACCCATCGAGGGCTGTTTCGCGTCCTGTCCATGATCATCACCTATATTGTCATTTTCGGTCTTATCGTCCTGATCCTCGTCTATGTCATTCCCCAGCTGGGCGCTAGCGTCAATAGTCTGTTTATTTTGCTGACCAACTCCGTCACCGACCTTGTCAACTGGATCAAGGAAACCGCTGAAAACTGGGATAATACGCCCCTCAGCAGTTATATCAAGGCAGAAGACATTGCAAACTATGCGACGACGCAGCTGTCCACCGCGCTGAATGTTGTACAGGATATGATCCGCAACTTCGTACCTCTGCTGTATCAGTTCGTCTTTCGATTCGCCAACGGGTTCATCAATTTTATCGTCGGCGTCATCATCTCCATCTATCTGATTTACAACCGGGAGAGCGCCATCCGCTCTCTGAAGCGCGCAACCTACGCTATCTTCAAAAAAAGTACCGCACAGCGAATCATCAGCATTTGTAGTGAATCCATGGAGATCTTTCGCCGTTTCTTCATCGGAAAAGCGGTGGACTCTCTCATCATCGGGTTCCTCTGCTTTATCTTTATGCGCATTTTCCGTATGCCCTACGCCGAATTGATCAGTTTTATTGTGGGGATCACCAATATGATCCCATATTTTGGTCCCTTTATCGGGGCCATTCCCTCGATCCTCATCATCTTTATGACATCGCCCATGGCTGCCGTGGGGTTTGCCGTCATGATCGTGATTTTGCAGCAGTTCGACGGAAATATTCTAGGCCCCGCCATACTCGGCGGCTCCTTGGGCTTAAAGCCCTTCTGGATCATCTTCGCCGTGATCATCGGCGGCGGGATGTTCGGCGTCGTGGGGATGGTGCTGGGCGTTCCAATCTTTACGGTTCTGTATACTCTTGTCAATCGGTTCCTATCATCGCGCCTCCACAAAAAGGGCATCCAATCCTCGAAGGATCTGGATGCCCTGGAGCAGGAACGATTGGCACAGGAACAGAGTGAACAAAACGGGCAGGACAGCGGGCAGGATTAAAAGCCCTTTGCCCTGCCCTTTCACATTTCTCACCAGCGAGCGCTGCCCCATTCCTCCCCGGCATCCGTCTCAAACTGCCGGTAGGGCGGCGCTTCCCCGATCCACTCGTCGCAGAGCGGTCTCCAGAATCCGGCTCGAGGGCGGTTGAACAGCCACTCATCTAGATTCTGAAAGGACGGCAGCGGCCGGTGGCCATCCCGCAATGTCAGCAGAAAGTCCGCAAGCCGGTGGACATTGTCTTTCGTCGCCATCACACGGTATGCGCTTCCGCGCTCAAGGCCCAGTTCTTCATAGCACGTCCGCAGAAAGGCCGCGGGTTCTTCATACATTCCGTCATAAGCCCTAAGCCCCTCCGCTGCCTGGGTCAGCAGGGCCTTGAACTGTGCTGGGTCCTCATACTGTAGGCGAGCCGCCTGGTCGTACAGCTCATAGAGGGATTGGGCCATCTGATATTTCTCACGAAAATATCGGAATAGAATCACAGGCCCTTTGTGGAAACGAAGCCATGGGTCCGCCTCATGGGTTGGTTTCAGTTTCTCCCACAGCGCCTCCAGATTGGATACGCTTTTACAGAATTCATTAAAATTTTGTCCCCTCAGGGAATACGCATAGTGGAGAAAGGTTGACAGCGGGCTCTCGCTGAGATACACGGTCTTGCGGAGATAGGAGCCGCTGCGCCCCTCGGCAAAGTATTTCAACAGGTCCCCTTTTCCATCTCCGGCTAAGTGCCAGTATTGGACCATCGCCTCGCCCTCCCCATGCCCTTGCAGCGCGTAGGCCCTTTCAAACTCATTCCGGGTACATCCCCTTGCAAAGTCCTCGTCGGCTCCCTGCCACATCATGGCCTCCCCCGCCGCATAGAGAACCCCCATCTGCTCCCCGTGATAGCCCAGTCCGTTGATCCAGTCGGTGACCAGACCTCCGGCGATGGCATGACGAAATCCATCCACAAAATAATCGTGCTGATTCTGAATCTGTCCCAGCCACGGACTGCCGACGCTGCACCCGTGGGTCGAGGTGGAACAGATCAGTTCAAATCCGTTGGCGGCAAATGCATCAATGGATTCCTTCGCTGGTCCATCATAGCTCCAATCGAAAATAATTGTGCCATCCTTAAGCGGCGCGAACTTTTCAACCGGCGTAACCGAACCGTTGTTGGCATAGTAGGGATTCACTCCGGCGTAGTGTGCGATCATATCGCACCAGATCCCCATCTTGCGCCCCCGGCTCCGGCATAGATCCCGAATCCAGGAAAAATACTCTATGTACAGATCCTCCGGCGTCTTGGCATTACACAGCGGACATTTTGCCATGAGGCCCACCTCATCGCCTCCGACGTGAATGATCTCACTGTCAAAAGCGTCCATGATATCGCACAATGCCTTCTCCACAAGCTCCCGCGTTCTGGGATTGGACGGACACAGCGCTGGGCCGTCTCCGGCCCGAAGTTCCGCCTTTGAGCTGTCATACTCCTTCAGCTCCTGAAAGATTTGGTGCGCCAAGAAGTCACCGGTGTGGCCCAGTACGTTCAGCGCTGGGACAATGGTGATATTGTATCTCTTGGCATAGTCCTGAACCCGTCTCACCTGTTCCGGGGATATATACTCTGGATTCTGGAGAGGTGGGAGCGAGGGAAATTGGAAGCGCCACTCCAAATATAGATAGATGTGATTGACTTTAATCGCCGCCATCTTCTCAATAAAGTGAAGAAGGTAGGCCTCCCTGTACGCCACATTGATCTGGGCGTAGCTGACCTGTACCCCCCGGTGCCTCCACGCTGGCCTGTCCGCTATGACCAGGCAGGGCAGCGATTGGCCGAATTGTCTCTGCAACTGCTTGAGCGTAATCGTCCCGTAGAGATACCCCGCCGGCGCGGAGGCCGTGATGGTCACACCGGTTTCCCCGATCTCCAAGACATACCCTTCCGGATCTTCACAGCACTCCTTATACGCGCTGTTCTGCCCAGCGCTGACAAACCGAACCTGTATGTCCCCCGCCGCTCCGATCTGTTCTGCCGCCGTCCGAATCACCGGATGGTTACTCCCGTCGGCTTCACAGCGCAGGAGTCCGGTCAAATGCCCGGGGCGCTCTTCCATATGTACAGGCATTGGCGTAAGCATGACTCTCTCCATGTCCACTCTCCCTTCTGGAGTGTCAGCGAGGCCTCTTCTGCCCTGTGACGCTCCGGCACAAATAGCCGTTTTCCAGTAGAAATAGAGGGCGCCGATCTATAGGCGCCCTTCTGTCAGCGATTTCCTACATAGCGGCAATCGTTTGGCTGTTGGAAACAATTACCGTGGGAGGTTATAAAATGCTGTCGATCTTGCCCGTCAGTTGGGCTTTGGGGACTGCCCCCACCACTTGGTCGACTACCTGACCATTCTTGATCAGCAATATGGTGGGTATGCTCATGACCCTGTACTGCTGCGCCACATTTGTATTCTCATCTACGTTTACTTTTCCTACCTTGAGCCGCCCTTCATACTCTCTGCTCAGTTCGTCTACAACAGGGCTCATCATTTTGCAGGGACCACACCAATCCGCGTAGAAATCGACTAACACGGGAAGCTCAGAATTCAAAACCTCATCCTGAAAATTCGAATCGTTAAAAGCAAGTGCCATACGAAATTCCTCCTTATTCATCCCAATGGACTCATTCTCAAACTGTTGCTGGCTTCCGGCCGCGGTACAGCAAGCGGCCTGTTCGCCTTCCCCTCAAAGCTATAAAAGCAGTTGAACTCATCCATACATGGTTTATCGAAAACTGCTCCGTGGTGATATTATATCACAAACACAGTGGAACATTCAAGGTATTGTCAATTTTGGTTGCTTTTTTCTATTTAATTTGTTATGATAGATTAAAATTGATCACCGGTCGCTGCCGCGCCAGAACGGAGGCTTTTATGAAATCAGTACATAGGGCAAATACATTCGCTCTCTGGATTATGATCATCTTTATTTTGGGAAGCTTCGCCCTATCCTTTGTCATCGGTTTGCTTCCTTTTACTTTGGACAGCACCCTCGTCAGCCTTTTGCGGTATATCTTGCTCTTTGGCGTCCCTATTCTATTTTATTTCCAGTATACAAAGCAACCGGTCCGCCATACTCTCCGGCTTCACCCGATCCGGTTCCGGCAAATTCTATTGATCATCGCTTTTTCCCTGTTGATTCAGCCGTTTCTGATGTTTCTTTCCTACCTGTCCAGCTTAGTGTTTCACAACTTTTTGGATGACTCCCTCAGCACCACGCTGCAGACTCCCTACTTGATTCTGATTCTAACAATGGCTGTCTTCCCGGCTATCTTCGAGGAAATTACCTGCCGCGGTATCTTTTTGTCCGGATACCGCGGGGTGAATCTCTACACGGCGGCCCTTTTAAATGGCCTGTACTTTGGCATGCTGCACATGAATATGCAGCAATTTGTGTACGCCTTCGCATTTGGATTTCTCTGCTCTCTCCTGGTAATCGGCGCTGATTCCATCTGGGCGTCGGTGTTAGCCCATTTTATTATCAATGGCGTGCAGGTAACCTTAGCCTACTTTACCACCGAGCTCCAATCGTCCCTGTCCGTCAGCGTATCCACTTCCCAGAGTTCGGCGTCTGTCCTATCATCCGTATGTCTGACTGCTATAACTTTGCCCCTGGCGTTGGCATGTCTGCGCGGAATTTTCTCCCTAAACGGCCGGCTGGGACTCCTCCACGGAAAACGGGAGGACGCGATTCCTGCCTTTCGCAGGGATCCTCTGTCCCCCTCTCCCGTAGAGGCGTCCCCTATCTCTGCCCTCCGCGGCAGCATGAAGCCGTATTACTTTGCCGTGGCTATCTTCATCGTCATGTGCATCCTGACAGAATTTTCAAAGTAATCCCCTTATATGATGGAGGTTCGATTTTTTCTAGCACACAATTTATGGATGGCTTTTCCCGCCGCTACAAAGGCTTCCTCATACTCCGTCATAATATTGCCCTGGGCCAGAGGGGTGCTGTGCAGATCATCGACGGCGTAGAGGATCTCCCATCCGCTCTGCCGCAGGCTGTCCATGGAAAATTCAAAGAGCGCGTCGTTATCCGTTTTGAACTCCAGCTCTCCCTCCGGCTTTAGCAGCCGCTCATACAGCGCCAGAAAGCGAGATGATGTCAGCCGCCGCTTGCTGTGCCGTTCTTTTGGCCAAGGGTCGCTGAAATTCAAAAAGATTCCATCGGCCTCCCCCGGGGCAAAAATTTGGTCTACTTCCAGAACATCTGCCCGCACGAGCCGAAGGTTGGGGTAGTCCTCCACATCCAC
>CAUFVC010000096.1:0-7575 GCA_959029275.1 uncultured Eubacteriales bacterium
GAACTTGGAGTGAAGGTTGAGTGCTTTCAGACCAACTGCGAGGGAGCCTTAATCGACATGCTACAGGATGCCCACAGGAAAGGGGTCAGCGGGATTGTCATGAATCCGGGCGCGTTCACCCACTACAGTTATGCGCTGCGGGATGCCATTGCCTCCATCGCAGTGCCGGTTGTGGAGGTCCACATGTCCAATATCCATAAGCGGGAAGAGTTTCGACACCGCAGCGTGACGGCGGCTGAGTGTATTGGCCAGATTTGTGGATTTGGATTCAAGTCCTATGAGCTGGGCTTGCAAGCTTTATGCAATATTTTGCAAAAAAATGGTTGAAAAAATTGAGACCATCGGTTACACTAGTAAGAAGGAAAATTTGATAAGCATTATAAGAGGAGGAACTATAGTATGGCAGAAGTAATATCCGCCGGTGATTTTCGTAATGGTATAACCATTGAGTTTGAGGGAGATATTTATACAATAATCGAGTTTCAGCATGTAAAGCCAGGTAAAGGCGCCGCCTTTGTCCGCTGTAAGCTGAAAAACATCAAAAACGGTGGAATCATTGAGCGGACATTCCGTCCTTCTGAAAAAGTAGACCGTGCGCACATAGAGCGCCGCGATATGGAATATTTATATAATGATGGCACTCTGTTTTACTTTATGGATCAGGACACGTATGAGCAGATTGGCCTCAGCCAGGATCAGTTGGGGGACGCTCTAAAATTCGTTAAGGAAAACGAAAAGGTCAAAATTCTCTCCCACAACAATGTGGTGTTTGGGGTAGAACCGCCTCTGTTTGTCGAGCTGGAAGTCGTACACACGGAGCCGGGCCTTAAAGGGGATACTGCGACCAACGTTATGAAACCGGCGGAGGTGGAGACTGGCGCCAGCATCGCGGTTCCGCTGTTCATCAATATCGGGGAAAAGATCAAAATCGATACCCGTACAGGAGAGTACTTGGGTCGAGCGTAAGACAGGGTAAATGAAGGAGGGTATTTATCCATGAAGAAAACGGTTTTTGAAGGCTCAGGCGTGGCGATCATTACTCCTTTTACAGAGGACGGCGTCGATTATCCTAAGCTGGGTGAACTGTTAGATTTCCAGATTCAGCAGGGAACCGACTGTATCGTCATAGCGGGTACGACAGGCGAGGCATCGACGATGCCGGACCAGGAGCATATCCGGACGATCCAGTATACGGCGGAGCGAGTGGCGGGACGGGTTCCCGTTTTGGCAGGCGCCGGCTCGAACGATACCAATCATGGCGCAGCCCTCTGCCGTGCAGCCCAGGATGCCGGCGCGGACGCTGTCCTGCTGGTGACGCCCTATTACAACAAAACGACGCAGAAGGGGCTCTATGAGCATTTTGCTATTATGGCAAAGGCCGTCGATATCCCGATTATCCTGTACAATGTACCTTCGAGAACCGGAATGAACATGGCTCCAGAGACAGTGGCACGGCTGGCCAAGGATTTTGACAATATCGTTGGCATAAAGGAGTGCGAATTCGGCCATGTGGGAGAGCTAAAGAACCTGTGTGGCGAAGACTTTTCCATTTACTCCGGCGAGGATGGACTGGCGGTTCCGCTCATGTCCATGGGAGGGAAGGGCGTCATCTCCGTACTCGCCAACATAGTCCCGGCTGACGTCCATCGAATGATAAAGGCATGTCTGGAGGGGGACTGGGACACAGCCCGGCGCCTACAGCTAAAAGCCCTGCCGCTGATCAAGGCACTGTTCTGTGAAACAAGCCCGATACCGGTCAAAGCGGCGATGAACATGTTGGGGATGAAGGTTGGGGAGTGCCGGTTACCTCTCGTTGAGATGGAAGAGGCAAACCGGGCGAAGTTGAGGCAAGCGATGCTCGATTACGGGCTAGAATTACAATAGAATGCACAAGTTAGAAAAGCGGTGTGATACGTACAATTGATCACACCGCTTTTTTTGTTTATAGCTTATTTGAGAAGGTAAAATTCAAGGGAAGGCCAAAGCGGGAGGGCTTGTTTTTTTTCTGTCATAAATATGAAAGGTGGGACATACATATGATAACAGAATCTGGAAAGGGGGAGAGAAATGCAGAGACAAGATACGATCTCCAGAATTCTATGTCCGCCTCTTCGAGAAGCGGTGGGCAGAATCATCAACCATACAGTGTATCCCCTGGAAGAAATCCGTTTACGGGTTAATCGGCCGGCGATGGCGTATGCGGGCCAGAAAAAATTGTTCCTGACGCCGCAGGGACGGCTGAGTGACAATGAGGATGAGGGAATTCAAGTTACCTCTGCCATGCTGGAAAAGACGCTGGAGCTGATGAGCAACTATTCTCTGTACGCTTACGAGCAGGAGCTTAAAAACGGATATATAACCTTGGAGGGGGGACATCGGGTCGGCCTGTGCGGAAAAGTTGTGGCGGACGGCGACAAGATCAAAACCATTCGATTTATATCGAGTCTGAATATCCGCATTGCCCATGAGATCATCGGGTGCGCCGACGAGATTATGCCCTGGATACGCAGTGTACAAGGTATTTACCATACACTTCTCATATCCCCGCCTCGCTGTGGGAAGACCACTCTGCTTCGGGATCTGATACGGCAGATCTCAGACGGGGAGAAGATGCAGGTTGGCGTTGTGGACGAGCGCTCGGAGATAGCGGGCTGTTATCGAGGAATTCCACAGAACACAGTGGGACTGCGGACGGACATCCTAGATGGGTGCCCGAAGCAGGAGGGAATGCTCATGCTGTTGCGCTCCATGGGACCGCAGGTGATCGCTGTCGATGAGATAGGCCGCATAGAAGAGATACAGGCGATTACAGCGATAGTCAACAGTGGAGTCAAGCTTCTCTGTACCATTCATGGAAACAGCCTCGATGACTTTTTAAATAAGCCGGGCATGAACGAGCTGGCGGCAAACCGATTGTTCCAGAGGATTATTGTGCTGAGCGGCCGGAAAGGTCCTGGGACACTGGAACAAATTTATGATGGAGAGAAGGGGGATTATGCAGTTTTATTGTAAAATGATCGGCCTCTGCTTTCTTGGCCTCACATCCGCTATGGCGGGTCTTTGGATGTCTCGGAGAATGGATGTGCGGCTAAAAGAATATAAAGAGTTAAAACGAGCGCTGTATATCTTGGCGTCTGAAATTCGATACTCGGCCAGTTTATCCGACGCAGCCGAGATGGTTGGCAAGCGGATTGCGGGGGGGCTGGGGCGAGTCTTTGCCGATTTGTCCGAGGATATGAACCGCAAAGAAGGGAAAAGTCTGGACGAGCTTTGGAGCGAGGGGGTTCGGAAACGTCAGCGGGAGCTGAACCTTGATGAGGAGGACTGCATGATGCTGTGCTCCCTGGGCAAGCATTTGGCTGGACAAGACGCTGAGCTTTTGCAAAACCAGATCACATTGCTTGAGCAGTATGTGCAGGACAAGCAGGAGCGTCTGGCAGAAGAAAAGCGGACAAAAGGCCGCATGTACAAAAGCTTAGGCATTCTTGGAGGCATTCTGATCATGGTGGTATTGCTATAAGGAGGAGGAAACCGGCTTTGGAGATTGAAATCGTATTTAAGATCGCGGCTGTGGGCATCATTGTGGCCGTTCTGAATCAGGTTCTCAGCAGAGCGGGGAGAGAGGACCAGGCCATGATGACGACGCTAGCGGGGTTGATTGTCGTGCTGTTTTGGGTCGTGCAGTACATTAACGAGCTATTCACCATGATTCAATCCATTTTCAACCTGTAATCGGACCAATGCGCGGTGGATACAAATGGCAAAATGGAGGCTGATATGGAAATATTTCAGGTAGCAGTCATTGGGATCATAGCCGTCATTCTCGCGTTGGTATTGAAGCCCTTTCACGGGGAATTTGCCATCTACATCACCATTGCGGCGGGGGTCGTGATTCTGTTCTTCGTCGCGGGATATTTACAGGACGTAGTGGGCGTCGTCCAAAGCCTGGCAGAAAAGACAGGGCTGTCCTCCCAGACGCTGAGCATCCTATTTAAAATTGTGGGGATCGGCTATATTACGGAGTTTGCCTCCCAGATTTGCAAAGACGCAGGGCAGGGCGCCATCGGGATGAAAATTGAGCTAGCGGGAAAAATTTTGATCATCGCAGTATCGTTGCCCATCTTTACAGCGCTTCTGGACACCTTATCCTCAATACTGTTGTGAGGGGGCGGTCATATGGGAAAGAAAGTTCTTCGGCTTTTGGGGATGGTGCTGATCCTGTTGTGTCTATCCGTGACCTCCGTCCGCGCAGAGGAGGATTCCGGTTCCAAGGAGGAGGCGGAGGATATAATCCGTCAGCAGATGGAGGCGCTGGATTTTGATTCCATGGACTCCATCATGGGGGAGGTATCGCAGGATACTCAATTTTATGAACAGAACTTTGCATTTCAAAGCTTTGGAGACCTTCTAAGCCAGCTCGTCAGCGGGGAGGTGGATCTAACGCTGGGGCAATGGGTTCAAGAAATTTTGAATCTGCTGTTTAAAGAAATTCCACTGCAAGGACATTTGCTTCTACAGGTCGCAGCCCTAGCCTTGCTGAGTCAGCTCCTGAAAAGTCTGGACGAGCACTTTCAGGGCAGTAGCGCGGGAGAAATCGGATTTTTCGCTGTATACGGTGTGCTGGTGATGACCTTGTTTCACAGCTTTGCGCTGGCTGTGGATATTGTCCGGTCGACGACAGAGAAAATTTTGCAGGTGGGATTTGCGCTTATGCCTGCCTTGGCAGCGGTAGCCGCCGCTTCCGGACAAGTCGTCTCAGCCACAATTCAGAGCGAGGTCATTCTGGGGGGCATGAATTTGCTGCTGTCCGCCTTACAGTATGTCGTAGGGGGAGGGATCGTGCTGATGGTCATGCTGGAGACGGCCAACCATATTTCACCGAAAGAAATGCTTGGTCAATTCATCAGCCTCATCCGAATTGTGATTGAAAAAGGGTTAAAGATCGTAACGTCCTTGTTTTTTATCTTGATGGGAATCCAGGGAATTGCGCTGCCAGCCATGGACAAGTTTTTACAGAAGACGGCATCCACAGCTTTTTCTGCGGTGCCAGTGGTAGGCAGCGCCTTATCCGGGGCTGTGGACACTGTACTGACAGGCTCAACGCTGGTCAAAAACGGTATCGGTGCGGCGGGCTTTTTGATCCTGCTCTGCATCTGCCTATTGCCGATGGTGAAACTCATTGTCTGCTGGCTGTTGTACAAGGTGATGGCGGCTCTGTTGGCGCCAGTGGCAGATTCACGTGTCATAGGCCTTCTATCCGGAATGGCGGATGCGGCAGGGCTTTTGGTTGCAGTGTTGTGCAGCGCGATCGTCATCTTTATGGGCGCCTTCGGCATCTTTTTGTATACCACAGGCGCATCGCTATAGAAGGAGGGGGTGAAGTATGGGCGCGATTCGGCAGTGGGCGTTATCAATTGTGGTCTTCCTGATCTTTCAGGGGATGATGGAGATCCTGATCCCGAAAGGGTCGGTCAAGAAATTCATCCAGCTTGTATTGGGGATCGCATTTTTGATGATTGCCGTAGGACCGGTTCTTCAGTTTTTTCGACAGGATCTCACCGATACGTTTTTACTGCAAGACTTTCCCGAGTTGACAGAGACAACCGCTGTGGCGCAGGAGGAGTACGGAAAAACGCAGCATGAGATTCTGGAAAAGCAATATGGGGATGTCCTGGCACAACAGTGTTCAGACGTGCTGGCCCAGGAGGGAAAGGTGCTCGATGAAATTCGGGTGGCGTGTACCTCCCAGGGGGAGATCCAATCCATTGCAGTCAAAATACGAAGTCCGGAGGAGAAGCAAGAGGGGATCCAGATCGATTTAGGCTACATCCAGGTGGGAGACAATTCTAAGCCGGAGCAGGAGTGGAGTCAAGCCTTTGTGAAAAAGCTTGCGGATTGTTGGGGCGTGGAGGCGGATGCCATTGAAATCCTGGAGGGGAAATCATAGGCAAGGTAATAGTAAGCTCGGCCAGGGCATATAGATAAAAGGAGGAAAATTCCATGGGCCTCTGGGATAAATTGATTCATAAGCTGGAAAAGCAGGAAGGAAAAAAGGATCGATTCGGTTGGATTTTTCCCATCTGCCTGCTGTTAGGTGTCATATTTTTAATCGTTGCGAATACGAATATAGCAAAGAAAGGAGAGGGTGCAAAGTCAGATAGTTCGTCCACGGTAAATTCCCGGGTTCAGGAACAAACGTATGAAGAGATTTTGGAATCGAAGTTGGAAAACGCCTTTTCCTGTATGGAGGGCGTAGGAAAAGTGAAAGTGGTGGTTACGGTAAAAAACAAGGGAGAAATAACGGTGGAAAAAGATGAATCCTACAGCCGGTCCACCACGACAGAGGAAGATTCTGCGGGAGGCCGAAGAAATGTGGAGGAGGAGGCTGGACGCTCCGAAACGGTCATGAAGGACGGCAAGGAACCCTTCGTCGTCAAAGAATCCGTGCCAGAGGTACAGGGCGTGCTGATCCTTGCACAGGGCGCCGACTCTTCACAGGTCCAGGAGAAATTGATCAATTCTGCCGCGGTATTGCTGAATCTATCTGTATCAAAAATTCAAGTTGCACCCTATCAGGAGTAAGGAGGAACTCATTCTATGCATAGTATTAAGAAAAATCAGATCGTTGTAGTGGCGTTGGTCATTATGATTGTGATCGCCGGGTACTTAAATTACAACAGCCAAATGGATAAAGGCAAACAGGTAGCAGGCGACATCTCAGAGCAGAGTCAGGTAGCAGAGGGGGACGAAGACAGCAATTTTGGGGATGATGCGCTGCTGCCTCAGAATGAAAGCGGACAGAGCCAGACGGCGGAAGGCGAGGACAGCGCGCAAGACCAGACGGCGGAAGGCGAGGACAGCACGTCAGATCAGACAGCGGAAGGTGAACAATCGCAGCCTGCACAGGACAGCGATACGGCGGAAGTGGGAGCCACGGCGGAGCGCCCTGGCGAAGCTGTCTTTGTTGAGAGCGACGCTGTAATTCCAGAGTATTTTGCACAGGCGAAGGTGGAGAGAGAAAACGCCCGGGCGAAAAGCCAGGATATGTTGTATGAGCTGATGGCCAATGCGGATACGCCGGAAGACAAAAAGTCCGAGGCAGCCCAGGAGATCATCAACCTACAGAAGAGAATCGAAAATGAGGCGGCGGCGGAAGCCATGATCAAAGCCAAAGGATTTGAAGATGTGTTTGTGAGGATTTATGACGATTCCGTGGACGTTATCGTAGATAAAGAACAGATCAGCCAGCAGGAGGCAGCGCAGATTCAGGATATCGTCACCCGCGTGACAGGTGTGAAAGCCGGAAATATTCGGATTAGCCTTCTGAAAATCGGGAAAGAATAAGGAAAAGTCAGGGATAGAGAAAGTTTTAATTGCATTTGAGAGGAAAATTGATTATAATAGGATACAGAAACATTCTTAATGGCATAGGAGGAAACAGACATGGAGAGTGAAAGACCAGTCAGCGTGCTACAGAATCAGCAGATCGGCCAGGTGAAGATTGCGGATGAAGTGGTAGCGATCATCGTGGGATTGGCGATCAACGAAGTGGATGGCATATACGCGGATGAACGG
>CAUFVC010000097.1:0-7545 GCA_959029275.1 uncultured Eubacteriales bacterium
TAGTCAAAAACTGAAAAAGGGTCTATAATAAGGGAGATGAAATCTACAATCGAGGAGGAATTGGAATGAAAAGGCGTATTGGTATATTGACCAGCGGCGGAGACTGTCCAGGATTGAACGCAGCGATCCGCGGTGTAGCCCGTGCTTCCTACGAACTATTTGACGCTGAATTTGTCGGCATCGCGGATGGATATAAAGGCCTAATTGAAGGCGATTATCGAGACATGACAGAGAATGATTTTAAAGGAATTTTGACGCTGGGCGGTACGATTCTCGGCACCTCACGGCGCCCGTACCGCAATATGCGCAAGATTGAGGAGGACAATGTCAACAAAGTGGAGGCAATGAAAGCCAACTATAGGAAGATGAAGTTGGACTGCCTTGTCACCCTGGGAGGCAACGGCACCCACAAGACGGCAAATCTCCTTGCCGGGGAGGGCCTGAACGTAATTGGCCTGCCCAAGACCATCGACAACGACATATGGGGAACTGACGTCACCTTCGGATTTCACACGGCGGTGGATATCGCAACCGATGTGGTGGACCGCATCCACACCACCGCCAACAGCCACGGGCGCGTCATGGTCATTGAGTTGATGGGCAATAAGGCGGGATGGCTGACGCTGTACGCCGGCGTCTCCGGCGGCGCCGATATCATCCTGCTTCCGGAAATTCCCTTCGACCTCGACAAGGTCATCGCCATGGTAGAAAAACGCACAAAGGAGCGCCAGCGCAGCTTTTCCATCATCGCCATCGCGGAGGGGGCCTTCCGCCAAGATGAGAGCAGCCTAAAACGCAAAGAGCGGCTGGCCCGCCTGAAAGAGCACAATTACCCCTCGACGGCCTATCAGCTAGCGGATCAGATCCAAGGACAAACCGGCCTCGAGACTCGGGTGGTCGTTCCGGGCCACTACCAGAGAGGCGGGAGTCCCTCCCCCTATGATCGACTTCTGGCAACACAATTCGGCGTATACGCGGCCAACCTGATCAAGGATGAGAATTATGGCCAGACGGTGGCAATGCTCGGCGGCAAGGTTGGACATAACCCGCTGCGAGAAATCGCCGGCAAGACGAAGCTTGTGCCGCCTGATCACCAGATCGTACAGGCCGCCCGGGACATGGGCGTTTCCTTTGGAGAATAGGGAACCGGCGATAGAAGAAAACAAAAGCCTGGTGTTTCGCCATTGCTTCACGGCGAAATAGCAGGCTTTTTGCATGTCACTGAATTAGAAGGCATCTGGCCCCGAAATGCACAGAGGCAGCGGAAACCATCCGGATGGAAGGCGGCTCCTATCCTCCCCGTAAGCGCCATAGCCGTAAATTGGCGAGCACAGCAGTCCCATGGCGGACCTCCGCGATAATACCAGATCCGGCACTTCCTCCGTCTTGGTGATCTGAACCCTACGCCCCTGAACCATAATCTCCATGGGCGCCTCTCCCTCGATCTCCAGCCGGAACCGGCCGTCTTTCAGAGTTTCAAACCCCGCCTTTATCTCGAGAAACATTTGGATGACGCGCCGGTAATCAAAAATCTGAAAGTTCTCGTTGGTCCGGATCTCGTACCGCTCACTAAACTCAGCCAAAACGCGGATCTTCTGCCTCTCATAGGCGGCCAGAGGGATCTGGATTACATCCCGGTTCATCTGGTGAAAATAGGCCTTGCACACCTGGGGCAGCTTAGATACGTCGGCCAGCTCGATTTCACAAAACTGTCCCCCGTCTCTGGATACTATGGCGTAGCCAAGGCACTCCTGGCGGTGGTCGATGACGGCGTACAGTGTCGATTGCCAAGATTGGCAGATCCGGTAAAAATTCTCCCGCCTGCGCCCTGTGATGATCCGCCTCTGATAAAAGGAGTATACCTGATCCAGCAGGCTCACATCCGATTCCTCCACCTTCACAAATTGAATGCCCGTTTTGGACGCAAAGCCCACATGGTGATGGATATTGGTAGCTGTCACGGTGAAATAAAATTGGACGCCGCACGGCTCATATCCGAAATACTCATAGCGCTGGCGCTGTCCGCCTAGAGCGCTGAAGGCATATCCCTCCGCCCGCATGTCCGCCACTGCCATCTCCACGAGCTTCTTCATATACCCCTGTTGCCTGGCATACGGGTGTACGCTGACCGTGCCCAACATCCCCACCTTTAGCACATGTGTTCCGCTCTTAAACTCTGTCGGAAACACGCAGGCCATGGCCTTAATCTTTCCGTTGTCCTTCGCCAGATAGTGGTACCCTGCCCCTCCGGCTCCCTTCCCATACACTTTTGGCAGGAGCGTCCTAAAATCATGGGGCTCACGGGCTGCGCTAAACACATAGTTAGCAAAATCTAAAATATCCTCCTCGTCCCTGCGCTCTCCTCTGCAAAATTCAACCATTATACTTCCCCCCTCATTCAATGTTTATCGCAATAGACTCCAAATCAAACTGAATCAGCTTGATAAAGCGATCCACCAGACCCTGCTTGCGGCTCCAATAGTCCCGCGCCGCTTCTGTCCGCAGAGGGTTGTCCTCCCTTATTCGACCGCTAAATTTCAGAATGTGCTCATACGCTTCGCCGCACGTGACATCCGGCCTTGCCCCCTCGGCCATACAGTCCCACAGGATGGCCAAAGCCCCCGTCTCGTCCAGATGATCCGCCTCCAGGAGAAGTTGGAACTCCAGGGGATTACCTGGGCAGGATAAGTATCGCTTATCCGAATGCCTGTCGATCATCCACGTGACTTTTTGAATAAATGTGTCCTCATACCCGGCTCTCCTCAGATACTCCGCACAGATTCGACTGCTGTCATAAGCGTGGGCAATGCCGTCGCTTGTGACAGAATACCCCACATCATGAAAGATAACGGCCATTCTGAGAGCCTCCGAATCTTCCAGGCAGGACATGAGGCGAAGGGCCCACCAATACGCCCGGCGCATATGAGCGGACCGCTGACGGAAGGGAAATATAATCCCCGCGCGGTTGGGCACGAGATCCCGGCCGCGCATGACGCCCTCCATAAAGGCGAGAGCTTCCCTGTCACCGGCAAAGGGCACTTCCATCTCGCTCCCCAGATCCAGGTTCAGATGTTCGAGAAATAGCTGGGTAAACCTTTGCCGCTCCTGCCAAAATGACCTGGCCGCCGCCGTCACCATTGGATTAGAGTCCAGCTGGGATGCCGCACTGCTCCGGATGCGCTGAAAGGTCTTCTCAAAAGATTGACAGACCTGCTGTCCTTCACAAAAACAGTCCTTCATAATCGATATGGGACCACACGCATCCAACAAGTCCGCTTCCATAAGCAAAATCAGTTCCAGGGGGACTTCCTCGCAGGGGACATCCCGCCTTTGCAGCCACTCTTTCTGCGAATGGTTGCGAATAATATATTCTAAATTGTGTAAAAATTCATCTGTATTGTTCTCAAGCGAAAGGGCTCGCCCGTACCTCTGAATCAGTTCCGCGCTGCATACGCTGTGCCCTTCTTTTTTCACTGAATACCCAATATCATGTAGGATCGCCGCCGTTACCACAAGTTCCGTGTCCACGGCTCTGTGGAAGGCACACAGCCGCTGCGCCCACCGCGCGACTCTCAGGCTATGGCTCTGCCGTTCTCGCAGAGGCGGCGCACTGAGGAATCCCCTCATCTCTTCCACTAGGGCTTCATATCCCATGGCGCGCTCCGTTTCCCAGCCACAGAAACGCCTCCGCCATCTCCGCGGGGAGCTGCGACTCTTCCGACGACTCTGACTGCTCCAATCGCTCCTGCTGACGTTCTCGCTCCCGTTCCACGAACTGTCCCAGGACGAACAGCAGCAGCAAAATCGGAATGACAAGCAGCACTTCAATTATCACATACCCGACCCATTTACGGCCCCTTTTCTCTTCCATCTGCCGCCTCCTGCTATCGCCGTATTGATAGTTTCGATATGTATAACTACTGCTAGTATAGCAAACCACACTTTGTCCGTCAAGGGGCATTTCCAAAGAAAATGCCCCTCACCGCTGTGAGGAGCATCTTGAATCTAGATTTTCTTTAAACGCTGCTGAACCTCGATGGCACTCAGCACATCCACGTTACTCTCTTTCAGCGTGTTGACGGCTTTCGTGTTATCATCGGTCTTGAGAATAACCATCGCATGGTTGGAAAGTTTCGTGCCAAAAGCATACATATATTCGACGCTGATCCCCACCGCACTCATGGCTTTGATGGCAAATAAAAGACCTCCGGGGGAATCATGTACATCGACGGCGAGCACCTCTGTACACTTCACGATGAATCCTTTTTCCTTCAGAACCTTTTCTCCCCTGGCGGGATCCGACAAAATAAGGCGCAGGATTCCAAAGTCCGTCGTATCCGCGACGGATAAGCCGTTCAGGTCCAATCCCTCCGCCGCTAGTACCTCCAGAAAACATTTGTGCCACTCCTCTCCTTTGGCCGATTACGTAAGATGTCGTTTATCGATTACCCGGCTTGCTTTGCCCTCTGTTCTCTTCAAGGATTTCTGCTCGACCAGGTGAATCTTCGCGGAAATGCCGATGGTGCTCTCAATCTTCTGCCGAATCTTCTTCTCGATGTCCTCCACGCGGCGAACTTCATCGGAGAACATCGTCTCCGACATCTCCACATCGATATCCAATGTATCCAGATTGTTGACGCGGTCAACTGTCAGCATATAGTAGGGGTTCACCTCTCCAATCTCCAGCAGCGCGCTCTCAATCTGTGACGGAAATACATTAACCCCTCGGATAATCAACATATCGTCGCTCCGGCCGTCGGGCTTTTCCATGCGGACCGTGGTCCGGCCGCACTCGCACCGGTCGTACAGCAGGCGGGTGATGTCCCGCGTGCGATACCGAATCAGAGGCAACCCGCGCTTGGACAAGGTTGTGAATACCAACTCCCCTTTTTCTCCGGGGGGCAGAACCTCCCCCGTCTCTGGGTCAATGATCTCCGGATAGAAGTGATCCTCCTGTACGTGGAGTCCCATCTGGGCGTCACATTCACAGGAAACCCCGGGCCCGCTGATTTCGCTGAGGCCGTAGATATCATGGGCTTTGATGTGGAGGCGGCGTTCGATCTCCCTCCGCATGTTCAGAGTCCAGGGCTCACCCCCAAAGACTCCGTCGGTGAGTTTAAACTGCTCCATGGAGAGACCGGCTTCCTCAATGGCCTCTGCAAGGTAGAGGGCATAGGAGGGCGTACACGCCAGATGGGTGGTTCCCAAGTCCTTCATCAGGCGTATCTGCCTTGCCGTGTTGCCGGTGGACGTGGGGATGACCGTGGCGCCTAAATATTCGCCGCCATAGTGTAACCCCAACCCGCCGGTGAAAAGGCCATATCCATAGGATACCTGCAAAACCGAATCCTTCGTCGCGCCGGCGCCCACAAGACATCTGGCCACCGATTCCGACCAGCTCTCGATGTCTCCCTTCGTATAGCCGACAACCGTTGGATTTCCTGTTGTCCCCGACGAGGCGTGAATTCTTTCCATCTCCGTGTTTGGCACGGCAAACATACCGGTGGGATACGTATCCCGCAAGTCCGCCTTCGTGGTGAAGGGCAGCTTGGCGATATCGTCGATGGTCTGAATATCGTCCGGCTTAACCCCCATAGCGTCCATCTTCCTGCGATAATGCTCGACCCGCGAGTAGGTCCATTCCACGAGCTCGTGGAGTTTCCGGCCCTGTAGCTCGCGCATCCGTTCCCGGTCCATCGTCTCAATATCCGGTTGAAAATAGCGATATTCCACAATCCTTTCCTCCATCTGTGTTTAATTTTCTTGGTATCCCAGTGCAAAGGCCTTTTCATTCACCTGAATGAATTTGGGCGCGACAATCTCGCGGAGCGCTGTCATCCACGCTTCCTCTGAAATCTCCATCTCCCTGGCCAGACGCCCCAGCAGGACCACATTGGCGGTCTTCGTATTCCCCGCTTCCCTGGCGAGAGACAGGGCATCCATCAAAATGACCCCTCCGCACGCCTCCTTCAATTTTTCTGGGAGTCCCTCGGGATATTTCTGACTGCCAGTGATAACCGGCATGGGAGAAAGCTTCTGTGTATTGACGACCATCCGGCCGTCCGCTTTGAGATAGGGAAGCCAGCGGTACGCTTCCAGCTGTTCAAAGGCCAACAGCAGATCCACCTGGCCCGGATCGATGATGGGAGAATATACTGTCTCCCCATAGCGGACGTAGGTGACGACACTGCCGCCCCGCTGCGACATGCCATGGACTTCCGAGATTTTGACATCGTAGCCCTCCGCAAGCAAAACATGTCCTAGGACACGACTCGCCAGCAGCGTTCCCTGACCGCCGACGCCCACGATCATAATATTTTTCGTCTCCATCACGCGCTCTCCTTTCCAATGGCGTTGAACGGACATAGCTTCTGGCACAAGCCGCAGCCCGTACACTGCGTAAAGTCGATCACCGCTTTTTTGTCCTCCCCGATGGAGATCGCCGGACATGCGATGGCCAAACAGCGCTTACAGGATTTACATTGATCTGGGTTGACCTTGAGCGGTCCGGGATGTTTTACATATTTGAGAAGCGCGCAGGGGCTCTGCACAATCACAACCGAGGGCTCATCCGCCGCCACCTCCTCTTTCAGCGCGCTCTCAAGCTCTTCCAGCTGAAATGGATTGACCACTCGGACGCGCTCCACTCCGATGGCATCGCAGAGTTTGAGCAGATCCACCTGTTTTGTCGGCTCCCCTGTGATGGTCTTTCCGGTCAGCGGATTGTCCTGGTGGCCCGTCATGCCTGTAATGGAGTTATCGAGAATCAGCACGGTGGACGTCCCTTTATTGTACACAATGTCGATCAGACCTGTGATGCCCGAATGGATAAAGGTAGAGTCCCCAATGACGGCCACCGTCTTTCGGGCGAATTCGTCGCCGCCGGCCTTCTCCATTCCAAAGGCCATCCCGACGCCAGCGCCCATGCAGACGACGCTATCGACAGCACACAACGGCGCCGCCGCGCCCAAGGTATAGCAGCCGATATCGCCTGTCACTGTCAATCCCAGCTTTTTCAGGGTGTAAAAGGTTCCCCTGTGGGGACATCCAGCGCACATGACAGGCGGGCGCATAGGCACTTCCACCGAAGGGTCGGGCACGCAGGCCCTCGGCCCCTCTTCGCCCAGAATGACTATGCGGATGGCGCTGGCCGTGTATTCCCCTAATAGGCTGAACAGCTCTTTTCCCTGCACTCGCAGGCCCATAGCCCGGCATTGTTCCTCAATGACAGGGTCCAACTCTTCGATGACGTACAGAATCTCCACAGACTCTGCAAAGTCCCGGATCTTTCTCTCCGGAAGGGGATATATCATCCCCAGCTTTAGATAGCTAGCCCGGTCCCCCAGAGCTTCCTTGGCATACTGATACGCGATACCGGCCGCGATGACTCCGATTTTTGTATCCCCGTACTCAACGGTATTTAGGTCTGTCTCATCGGAGAAGGCGGCGAGGGCTTCCATGCGCTTCTCCACAACCACATGCCGCCCTTTTGCCATGGCCGGCATCATGACATTCTTGGGGATGTTCTTCTCATACGGTCTATCC
>CAUFVC010000098.1:0-7531 GCA_959029275.1 uncultured Eubacteriales bacterium
AGGGATGGAATGGTGAAATCATCGATCTGCTTGCAGGACAGGTAGGAGATTCGGGTGAAGAGGTCATGCCGGATGGCCTCTGTGGTGTGCTGTGCCACCCAGGACGCCATCCGGTTGGCGATTATATTGGTGATCACAGCGGCAGCAGCGCAGATCAGCATCACACCGCCCCACAGAAGGATGAGGGAGATTCTCTCCTGCGGGACGACGTCATCGATCATGTAGGAGAGAATCCAGGGGAGCAGGAGATCCATAATGGTTCCAATAAATTTTATGGTTAAGCCTAGGCTCATACGGGGCACATAGGGCTTTAAATACCGAAAGATCGTTCGCATAGCCTACGCCTTCCCTCCCTTTTCCACCGTTGCCACGGCTTTCTCCATGACGCGCTCCAGCATGGACGCTAAAGTTTTCTGTTCCTCCTCCGTAAAATCTTCTAACAGCAGTCGGTTCCATTCCCGCATGACCGATTGAACCTGGGGAAAAAGCTGTAGGGCTTTCTCAGTGGGAAAGACTTGCAGTGCCCGGCGGTCTTTGGGGTCGGGCTGTCTCGTGACAAATCCATTCTGTTCCAAGACACTTAGCTGCCTCGTCACATTGCTTTTGTTTA
Organism: uncultured Eubacteriales bacterium; assembly: GCA_959029275.1. Classification (GTDB taxonomy): domain Bacteria; phylum Bacillota; class Clostridia; order Lachnospirales; family Bianqueaceae; genus Bianquea. The sequence goes on from CAUFVC010000098.1 coordinate 611, forward strand.
CGCCGATCAGCTTGGACAGTTGATCCTGTGAGATGCCGGGATGCTTGCAGACCTGGAAGATATAAATGTGCTGGCAGCTATTGATGCCAGCACACGGTACGCAGGTGCTGCGGTATTGTCCGGCCAAGCGATGGGTACGGCTGATATATTTCATAAGGGATTCCATCGGGGGACCTCCATTCGCTATAAATGTTGCGTTTGCAACGATTATAGCACAGAACTGTTGCGGGCGCAACAGTTAAATTGAAAAAATAGCCAGCGGCGGTGCCAGCCAGCTATTTTGAAAAGTGAAATTGAGAGGTCATCACGTAGCGCTGATACGAGAAGGTCAGCGAGCTAGGAGTGGAAGCGCTGCTTTCGGAGTAGGGGAGACAGAAAAAACTGGATCGATGAGTATAGGCGCTGTCAAGGGCAAAGTCCGAGATCTTATACCCGGCCGCATCGGCTTTCACCGTGATGGCGTATAGGATAGACTGCGCCTCTGTGTCAGGAAAAATCCGGACATCCAGGCTCTGGATTGTCCCGTCTGAGGAGCGCCGCACCGCAGCTGGCGCCATGGAATACAGTTGTCCATCCTTCTGGGTTAGAAGCAACAAGGTTTCGTCGGGGTTTTGGTAACAATCCAGATTAAAAAAAGGGTCGATCCCGACAATCGGGGTGATGGTGTCCCGGAATCCGTGTCTAGGCGCTTCCTCCCATGAAAACCAGCAGAGAAGGCGAGTGTACTGCGAATCCAGGCGGAAGGCGGCCGCGATCAGGGAGAGGCTGCCCCCGTCAATCGTGTACGTTTGCCAGTGGGAGGAGATATCTTCCGCGCCTTCGAGCCGCTGTAACTCCCATTGGGGCAACGCCATGACCATCTCTTTTGGGAGATCGTTGGACAGCAGACGGAGGCGTACATCCGCCGTCTGATCCGAGGAATCTGTCTCAATGACAGAATAAGAAGTCTGAGTTGGATTCGGAGTGGCGGCTATATAGCCACAGCTTATGGGCGCGATGAAGAAGAGGGCAAATAAAGCGCCAAACGCCGCGCGGCTTCTGGCGTTAAAAGATTGAATCTGTAGCCGCACATCCTGCAACAGGAGTTGTCTCCGCAGAGAGTAGATCTGCCTTAGGATGTAGATCGAGCTTCCAATAGTGAGGATGAGCACAAGGTAGGTCAGACTTTGCGTGTACATGGCCAATACGATCAGCAAATTCATCCCAATATACAGGGCTGTGCAGCGTGAGATCCCGTGAGGCGCCACATTTTGAAGACATTCGGCAAGGCGGGACAATCCCTGGAGCAGAAGGATCGCGGACACAAAGCGAAGAAGGGAGGTTAAGATGCCCAGAGCGGCATCAAGCCCATCGGGAATATCGGGAAGGACCAGAAGGGTATTGGTGGCCAGCTGGAAGAGAAATAGTAGGCAGAAGCTATGAAAGGAGCAGCGAAAGGTTTTCTCACAGGCGCGCAACTGAAAAGCGCCAGCCAGGAGGAGAAAGAGACCCGCCGTCAAAATAAGGGGCTTCGAATACCCGAAATCTAGCTGAAAGGATGAAAACAAAAATCCCCAAAAAATCTTCATCAGAGCGTTGCCAAGGTCTAGGCTGGGGATCCGGGAGTGGATTGCGCCCAGCTGATCGGCGACCGCGGAGGCATCGCCCATTTCTTCCAGCGCCATGCTGATCGCCTCTTCTTCTGAATACCCTGTTTGCATTCGCCATTCCACCTTACATTCAATGTGGTCGAGAAGTTCATTGTAGGTGTCATGGGCGGTCTGTGGATCCGGAATCTTAGCGCAGATATCGCGCAAAAACCGCTGAATTCTAGGCGAGAGTTCCATAGGCGCCTCCCTGGATAACTTTCGCAACGGCGGTGGAGAATGTCATCCACTCTCTCTGTTGCTTCGCCAGCTCTTTTTTCCCCTTATCGGTGAGGGAATAGTATTTTCGTTTCCGGCCGGATTCGCTGTCTTCCCAGTAGCAGTCCAGATAATTCTCTTCTTCCAGAGAGTGAAGGATGGGATAGAGCGTCCCCTCATTCAGATGAAAGACGGAATCGGATAGCTGTTCGATCTCCCGGATGATCTGATAGCCATACATAGGTTTTCGACTGATCACGCTCAGGACGAGTATAGCGGTACTTCCTTTTACAAGCTCTTTGCTAATTTTCATGTATGTCCCTCCATGCATAGATTTAAGATGCATCGTATATCTAGGTATATGATAGCATAGGAAAATTTCATTGTCAACTTTTTTCTTGGCGAAGCTGGAGGGGCAAAAGCGTATGCTAAAAACAGTCAGGTATCCGGTTCCCGATAGGATTGTACACAGTCAGTCTATCCTGCCGGCGGATACCTAACGCTGTTGGATGTGCCGGACATCGATTGGGAGCATTCGGCGAACCGCAGCGCAGACTATCAGTTTACCTCTACAAATATTTTGGGCATTCCCAATCCTCTTTCGGCGAGCAACCGAAATATTTCACATAGGCTCTGTAAAAAACAGAGTATTCTCCAAATCCGCAGTCGATACAGGCTTTCGTTACCTGTGTTCCACTGCGGATTTTTTCTTTAGCAGCGGTCAATCTCTTTAGTGTAATGTATTCCCATGGGGAACTTCCCGTTGCCTTTTTGAATATTCTATTAAATTGCGCTGTACTTATAAAAAAGCGTTCTGCAAGCATAGGGATGGAAAGCTCGTCAAAAAGATGCTCGTTTATATATGTCAGTATCTGCTCGGCTCGAGTCGGTGTGGCAGCATATCCGCTGTCTTTTCGCTTCAGATGTGAGGCTCTGATAGCGTCGAGTATTGAAAACAAGCATAATTGAATTTCAAGCTCCGTTGTATACTTGTCATGGCATTCACATATGCGCTTAAAATATTTTTCGAGGGGAACACCTTCAAATTCTGACGCAATATATAGATTTCCTACGCCCAGAGGTCTGTCAAGAAACGGTCTCATCAATCTTCGCTCGGGGTCGATACTATCGGCGGCAGAAAGCGGAAAATTTATCGTATATCGCTCATACAGCGTATCCTTTAGTATCTTTGACCTGTGGACTTCGGCAGGGCGCATAATAACCACACTTCCTGGCTCTAACGGATATCTTGAACCCTCAACGAGATACTCAGCTCTCCCCGAAACAAAATAAAAAATCTCACATCTTGAATGAATATGCATTACACAGCAATTGTCATCCGGCCTGTAGTTAACAGCATGACGTACATATATGTTATTAAATGTAAATTCCTGTAAATAGTGGTTGCCCATATCCGTATGCCTTCTCTTTTTTATATTTGGTTGACGTTATGAGTGTATCATGTTATGCATGAATTTACAATAGATTGTGATAAAAAATGCAATTGCATTGTAAATTATTTCATGATATTATGGCCGCATAAAATTTGCGGCAACATTGATTGGAGGGAGCATTATGGAAAAAATAAGACTTGGTATAATTGGTATGGGCAACATGGGCGGCGGACATTTCCAAAATATCATTGGAGGGAAATGCCCTTCTGTTGAAGTAACGTCTGTTTGCGACATCGATCCTAAAAAGATTGCGGATATTTCACCGAACGGCTCAATCAAGTGCTTTACCGATTACTCTGAGATGTTAGACAGCGGCGTTAGCGACGCTGTGTTGATCGCTGTCCCGCACTATGACCATCCTACTATTGCTATCCAATGCTTTAAGAGAGGGATTCACGTTCTTACCGAAAAGCCTGCGGGGGTGTACGCAAGGCAGGTGCGTGAAATGAACGAAATTGCCGAAAAGACGGGGGTAAAATTTGGTATAATGTTCAACCTGCGCACAAATCCAATATATAAAAAGGCTCGTGAAATCGTGCAAAGCGGCAGCCTTGGAGAACCGAAGCGGCTTGTGTGGATCGTCACAAATTGGTATCGCACACAGGCATATTATGATTCGGGAGACTGGCGAGCGACGTGGAACGGCGAGGGCGGCGGTGTGCTTTTGAACCAGGCGCCCCATAATCTTGACCTGTGGCAGTGGATTTTTGGTATGCCCAAAAGAGTGCGGGCGTTTTGCAGTACAGGCAAATATCACAATATTGACGTTGAAGATGAAGCGACTATTTACGGTGAGTACGAAAACGGCGCGACTGCGGTTTTCATTTCCACAACAGGAGAAGCTCCCGGGACGAATCGTCTTGAGGTATCGGGCGATCTCGGCAAAATAGTAGTTGAACAGGGAAAATTAAAATGGTGGAAATTGGCTGTTCCCGAACGCGAATTCTGCTTTGCTTCACCGGACGGATTTGTTTCTCCGGAGACAGAATACGAAGAATTCACAGAGCCCGAATCCGACGGGCGCCCGCAAGTGGTTGAGGCGTTTGCGCAAGCGATCCTTAACGGTACGGAAATGGTCGCCAACGGTAGCGAAGGAATCAATTCTCTTTCAATATCAAATGCCGCGTACCTCTCATCATGGACCGGAGACTGGGCGTCTATACCCACGGATGAAGCTCTGTTTGAAAAATATCTTGTTGAACAGTGCAGAAAGGAAAAACTTTCCGGTAAACCATGCAATAATATTCCGACAGGCCTCAGCCTTTGAACGAAGGCGCGGGTGTAGTAACGCCTAACATAATCGATCATGAATGGAGGAAATACAAAATGTCTGATAAAACCAGTGAAATGAAGTATGCCCCAAAGGGTAAGCCCGCTCCTGTCGTAAAAGTAGGAGAATTCTGCATAGCGGCGGTGTCATTAGAGCACGGTCATGTCTACGGTATGTGCGAAAGCCTTAAAGAAGCGGGAGCAAAGATAAAGTGGGTATATGATCCCGACTCGGAAAAGGTTAGAAACTTTCTCATAAGATTTCCTGAGGCTATGGCTGCAAGAAGCGAAGATGAAGTTCTTTTAGACCCCGATGTTAAATTGGTGTGTTCGGCTGCGATCACAAGCGAAAGATGCGCTCTTGGTCTGCGCGTCATGGCCGCGGGAAAAGATTATTTTACTGATAAAGCCCCGCTTACCACCCTTGAGCAATTATCGGCAGCAAAAGATGCAGTCCGCAGTACAGGGCGAAAGTATATGGTTTACTACAGTGAACGTATTAACGTAGAGGCAGCGATTTTTGCGGGGCAACTTATCGAACAGGGAGCTATTGGCCGGCCTATACATATAGACAGCTTTGGCCCTCATAGAATAGGCGATCCCCAAGACAGACCTCAGTGGTTTTTTAAAAAAGAAAAGTACGGCGGTATATTATGCGACATAGGAAGCCATCAGATAGAGCAGTTTTTATATTTCTGCGGCGTCAAGAATGCCGAGGTAAAATACAGTCAGGTAGGAAATTACGCTCACTCTGACTATCCTGAACTGGAAGATTTTGGGGATGCAGTGCTTGTTGGCGATAATGGAGCGACCCTGCATTTTAGGGTAGACTGGTTTACACCTAAAGGTCTTTCAACATGGGGCGACGCTAGGACGTTCATTCTTGGAACAGACGGCTATATTGAACTGCGTAAATATATTAATGTGGGTACAAATGACGGGACATCCGACCATGTGTTTTTGGTAAACGGCGACGGGGAACAGCATTTTTGTGTAACGGGAAAAGTCGGGTTCCCTTATTTCGGGCAGCTTATCCTTGACTGCATTAACCGCACTGAAAACGCTATGACACAGGCTCACGCCTTCAAGGCTGCGGAATTATGCATACAGGCACAGATGAAAGCGGTTGTTGTAAAATAGTTTTAGAGATAAATTCTTACAGTAAGTAACGCTATATATAACGAGCTGGAGGGGATTGCATTGCCCGGAATCCTATGCTATACTATATATTAACATAGGAAAGGATGGTTTCATGGGAGAACAAAAGAGGCTGGCCAAAAGCGCCATGACAGACATGACGGAAGGCAATGCCTATAAGCTGATTCTGCTATTCTCATTGCCGTTGCTTGTGGGCAATGTATTCCAACAGCTCTACAATATGGTGGACAGTATTGTCGTAGGAAATTTCATTGGGGATAAGGCTCTTGCAGCGGTGGGGACCGGGTTTCCGGTTATTTTTATGCTCAGTTCGCTGTTTATGGGCGTGGGAGTCGGCGCCACCATCATGATATCCCAATACTATGGCGCTAAAGACATGGACAAGGTCAATGACACGGTGGGAACCATATATACCGCAATGTTGATCGGGATCCTCCCGCTGTCCGTTATAGGAATTGTCGCAAGCGGTCCGCTGTTAACGCTGATGAAAGTTCCACATGACGGAACCTTTGCCATGGCGCGAACCTATATGATTGTGATTTTCGCGGGGATCATAGGGAATCTCGGTTTCAACATTAATGCAGGGATCTTGCAGGGGCTGGGGGACAGCAAAACATCCCTGCTCTTTCTAGCCATCGCAGCGTTGCTCAACACTGTGTTGGATTTGGTGTTTACTATTGTATTTCGCTGGGGAGTCTTTGGCGTTGCCTTTGCAACTATAATCGCGCAGATCGTATCCTGGATATTTGGAATTTTTTATATCAATAAGCGGTATGACTGTGTTAAGATACGATTATTTTCCTTCTTCTTTGACCGGTCTCTGTTTGTTAAGGCGATGAAGCTGGGAATCCCGTCGGGCATTCAGCAAGCGCTTTTTTCCGTCGGGATCATGATGATGCAGTCCCTGGTCAATAGCTACGGGTCGGATTTTATGGCGGGATTCAACGGGGCGAATAAGATCGATACTTTTGCCTTTATGCCGATTCAAAGCTTTACAACGGCGATTACTACATATACGGGCCAGAATATCGGCGCCGGCAATATGCATCGGGTTAAGCAGGGGGTGAGGGCCAGCATTGTCCTCTCCGTTTCCGTCAGCATCCTGATCGGGCTTATTCTGTATCCGAGCAGCAGCTTTCTGATGAGAATGTTTTCTAGGAGTGAATCGGTTCTCGCGTCCGGGGTCTCGTACCTCC
>CAUFVC010000099.1:0-7429 GCA_959029275.1 uncultured Eubacteriales bacterium
GGATAATTCGCCTTTGAATACACCGTTCCCAAAAAAGAATGGCTTATGGGCTCAACCTTGAAATCATCCAGCTGCCAGGGCGTTTCCCCCCTGGTGATCATCCAGGTGCGGTATGCATAGTAAGCTCCCAGGGTCGTCCAGTGATGGTCAGTCCGATAGTAGATATACGAATCCTGTGCGCCTGCAAGGACCGGCTGGACATCCACAAGCGCGCCCGCTGGCAGGAGAGGGCGCAGATACTCGGACAGTTCCCCGCTGGCCCAGCCCGGCGCATAGGCGGGCAGCTTGTCTGTCAAAACCTGGCTGGCCGCGGGGGCCAGAAGGACTTGAACCCTTCCCTCCCCCAGCGTTTCCGTCTGCGCTGCAATAAACTGGCTGAGATGGGAACAATTTTTTTCATACAGAGAGCTGGCAAGTTCCATCCTATCGTGTCGTTCAATCAGGTAGCCATCTTTAGCAAAAAAAACGCCGTTGCTCTCCCTTTTCCCCATAGCCAGCTCCGCAAGCGTCTTTGCGCTGACCCATGCATCGCGGCCCAGGAATTGATCGGCCAGATAGGTTTCGAACTCTTGCCCAAATGCGCCGTCCAAAAAACGCGCCGCTGACCATTCCGGCTTTCCTGCAAGATATCGATTTTCATTTTCTGAAAAAATCGTGTCTTTTTTTAATGCGTTGGCGATGGACAGTCCGAAAAGCATCACAAGAAATACGGCCACTGTCAATCGCGCCTGTCGTCTCTTCATGGCAGCCTCCAAATAGAATCGTCAAAACCGGAAATATAGAAAAGGATTGTAGGTCGCATCGACCAAATATGCGGTGGATATTAGAAAAATGGCGGCCAGGACAATATTTTGAAGCAGTGCCGCGGCACTCTCATGCCTTTCCAGGAGCTTCATGGCCTTAGCGGACAACCGTTTTGGCAGCTGCGTCGAACCTACCGCCAGGGCCGCCAGCAGAATGGCATTGGTGTAAAGCAAGTATACCGAATCCCCATTGACAAGCCCTGCGCCAAACCCGCCAAACATGGCTTTTAAAAATGCCATCCCCTGAGGAAGAGAGTCAAAGGCAAACAGCAGCCATCCGAAGAGCACGGCTAGCAGCGTATAGAGGTGCGACATCCAGGCCGGCGCTTTCTGGAGATAGGGCAGTAAAAACAGCTTTTCGATCACCAGCAAGATGGCAAAATACACGCCCCACAGCAAAAAATTCCAGCTGGCGCCGTGCCAAATGCCTGTCAAGGCCCAAACGATGGCAATATTTCGGATCTGTTTTCCCAGCCCTTTCCGATTCCCGCCCAGCGGGATATAGACATATTCCTTGAACCAGGTCCCCAGCGAAATATGCCAACGCCTCCAAAACTCGGTGATGCTCTTGGATTCATAGGGGTACTGAAAATTGTCATGAAAATGAAAGCCAAACATATTCCCCAGCCCAATGGCCATATCGGAGTATCCGGAGAAATCAAAGTATATCTGAAACCCAAAGGCCAGAAGTCCCAGCCAGGCTGTCAGCGCCGGCACCTGCTCAACCGGCAGCTGCTGAACGCCGGTCCAGACAAGGCCGATGGTGTTGGCCAGGAGAACCTTCTTTCCCAGCCCCACCACAAATCTCTGAATGCCGCCGGCAAAGGAATCCACCGTCTCCCGCCGGTGGGTCAGCTGCTCCGCTGCTGTCTCATAGCGCACAATGGGGCCTGCGATGAGCTGCGGGAATAGCGCCACATACACGCCGAAATCCACAATATTGTGTTGCGCCCTGGCGTCCCCCCGATAGATATCGATGGTATAGGACATGGTTTGAAACGTATAGAAGGAGATCCCGATGGGCAGGGGAAACGCAAGGAGCGGAATGGACGTACACAACAAAGCGTTTACATTGGTCACGAGAAAATCCGAATACTTAAAAAAGCCAAGCAAACTCAAATTGATGATGACGGAGGATGTCACCGCACCCTTGGCTCTCCGCGCCTGCCCGCGGCTTTGAAACCGCTCCACGAGAAGTCCGTGGACAAAGTCCACCAAGGTGGAAAAAAGCATTAGGCAGACGTAAACCGGCTCTCCCCAGGCATAAAAAACGAGGCTCCCCAGGAAGAGGATCAGATTTCGAATCTTGCGGGGAGCCACATAATAGACTGCCAGTATTGCCGGCAGGTATATAAAAAGAAACAATAGACTGCTGAAAACCACCGATGTCCTCCTATTTTGCTTCGACTCCCAACACTCTGTTGATCGCGTCGATGGCAATCTGGTTTTGTTCCTGGGATGCCTTCAGCATCTCTGACTCGTCGCCCTGCTCTAGCATTTCATCGGGTATCTGGCCAAGCATGATGAAAAAGACGTAATCCCCCACGACATAGACCTGTGAGGCTTGAATTTTGCTGATATTCATAGGGTATTGCATGGTGTCGTTGACCAGGGTCTCCCGGTAGGCATCCAGCGCCTTCTTCGCTTCCTCCGCCTTGCCGTCGGCGGCTTCCAGCCCCACAAACGTATCCACATGCGCGCTTATCATGGGCCCCTCGGCAATGACTTCCTTCGCCATATCCCGCTTGATCCCGAAGATATCCTCCAACATCATCTCATCATAGGGCATACTTGGAATATAGGCATCCCCGTAGGCGCTCTTCACCGCCTCGTAGACCTCCTGGAGCTTTCCCGGCTCTACCTTGGCGGCACTGTTGTCGTTCTCCTTTTTACAGCCCACCAGGGCGGCCCCCATCAAGCTCAGAACCATCATGACTGCTGCGACTCGTTTCATTTGTTTCCCTCCGTTATTTTTATGGTTTCTTGTATGATCCCTTTTCTACTTGTATCAAGTACAAGGGAAGGTATTGTGCCGGAGCGCCACAAATAGCTCTTATGGCAGAAGAGAAATCGCCTTCGCAAATTTCTCTTCGCCCCGTCGCTGACGCTCCGGAATGAAGGAATAACATGGACGGTTACTAAATTTCCTTTGAATTCTTTGTATCCCCCTTGTCTTACATTTTTATTCATAGTATAATAGGGCTTAATGCTACATTTAGAAAGGGGTACTCCTATCATGAGTTACACTCTCATACAAGATTTGTACGCCCATGCGGAATCCTTCGCAGGCCAGACCGTCACTGTCAGCGGCTGGGTCCGCAGCATTCGGGATTCAAAATCACTGGGCTTTCTCGTCCTCCACGACGGCACATGCTTCGCCACACTTCAAATCGTCTATGAGGAAGGCATTGTCTCAAACTTTCAAGAAATCAGCCGGCTGCCGGTAGGATCCGCTGTCATCGTCACCGGGGAGGTGGTTTTAACGCCCAACGCGAAACAGCCCTTCGAGCTGAAAGCCGCCACCATCGACATAGAAGGGGCTTCCACGCCCGGCTATCCCCTTCAGAAAAAACGCCATTCCTTTGAGTATCTTCGAACCATCGCACATCTGCGCCCCAGATCCAACACCTTCCAGGCCGTATTCCGGGTTCGGTCCCTGGCCGCCTACGCCATCCATCAATTTTTTCAGGATCGGGGATTTGTCTATGTCCACACCCCCCTCATCACGGGGAGCGACTGCGAGGGCGCCGGCGAGATGTTCCAGGTCACGACGCAAAATCTCGCACACTATCCCCTGACGGACAGCGGTGCGCCGGACTACAGCCAGGATTTCTTTGGGAAATCCGCGAATCTGACTGTCAGCGGGCAGCTCAGCGCCGAGACTTACGCGGCCGCCTTTCGGAATGTGTACACCTTTGGCCCCACCTTCCGGGCGGAGAATTCCAACACCCCCCGCCATGCGGCGGAATTTTGGATGATTGAGCCGGAGATCTCCTTTGCCGATCTGCAAGATGACATGCAGCTGGCGGAGGATATGCTGAAATACGTGATCCGATATCTCATGGATCGCGCGGCGGATGAATTGGACTTCTTCAACAGCTTCGTGGACAAAACGCTGCTCCAGCGCCTGACGCATATTGTCACCAGCGATTTTGCGAGATGCACCTACACCGATGCCATTGAACATCTGAAAAAGGCGGACCGGACATTTGAATACAAGCCGGAGTGGGGCTGTGATTTGCAGACCGAGCATGAGCGGTATCTGACAGAGGTTGTTTTCGGCCGCCCAGTCTTTGTGACAGATTACCCGAAGGACATCAAGGCGTTTTATATGCGCATGAATGAGGACAATCGGACCGTAGCCGCCATGGATCTCCTGGTGGCGGGCGTCGGGGAGCTGATCGGCGGCAGCCAGCGCGAGGAACGCCTTGACATGCTGCTGGCCCGCATGGAAGAGCTGAAGTTGGATCCCGAAGCCTATTGGTGGTATCTGGATCTGCGCCGGTTCGGGACCAACCGTCACGCCGGCTTTGGCTTGGGATTCGAGAGACTCATCATGTATGTCACCGGAATGTCCAACATCCGCGATGTCCTCCCCTTCCCCAGAACCGTTAACAATCTGGATTTCTAGTCCACATTCTTCCACCGCAGGCGAAATTCTCGCGGGGTTTGCTGGGTTTCCGACTTGAATACTTTTGTAAAATAATTATAATCGCTGACGCCGCAGGCGCCGGCGATTTCGTTTATAGGCCGGTCTGTGGTCAACAGCAGTCTTTTCGCCGCCGCGATCCGGCGCTCCCGCACAATCTGCCATACCGTCGCGCCGCTGACTTTTTTCACCGCGCCCGCCAGGGAGGTCTTCCCCATATGCAGCGCCTGGCATATAAAGTCGATGGTGAGAGGCGCCGCCAGATTCTCGTCAATGACGGCGTACAGTCTCTTCATCAGATCGTCCTGCTGCAAGGCGATGAGATCCTCCATCCAGATGAAGCGAGCGCAGATCTTGACCAACTCCGTGGCGGATCGAATATACTCTGTCTGCCGAATGGGCAACTCATAAAAATATATCCGCAGCTCCTCCAGGACATCGGCCGGCACTCGGCGGTGAAGGCATTGGGTCCTGGTATGGCTCCACTGTTCCTCCAGGGGGGTGTCATCCAGCATTTGCCCAATCATAAGGTATCCATACGTCGTGTAATCATTGACGATAGGCGCGACTGCTTCCACGAGCCCCATATGACAGCGATAAATGGAAAACTCCCGGCAATCACGAAACGCACGGGCATCGCAGTCCAAGCACTGCTGGGCGATGGCAGGATACTGCCGCAGCCGAGTGCAAAAGCGGGACGCCGCCTCAGGAATTGCCGCGATTTGCCTGTAATCGCGGCTGAAGACTCCAATTCGAAGGCCGCTGACGCGGTAGAAGTCCTCAAGCAACTTGGTCAACCGCTCCATGTTATATTGATATCGCATTGCTCTTCACCTCGGGCTACAGTATAGCATATCCAGTTCTATAGCACAACAGATGTGCGAACGATTTTTCTAGTTTTCCGCGCTTTATTACCTATACGGATTCCGCTGTTTATAAGTATACTAGAGAAAAATTCTATATGCGAGGTGTGTTTGAATTGACTAGAAGACAGCGCGTCGTTAACAGCTTGCTCCACCGAGAAAGCGATATCATTCCCTATCACGCGGGATTTACCTCTCAGGAACTTGAAAAACTCACTGCTTACACCGGTGATCCGGATTATCTGAGCGGGGTGGGCTTGCACATGGCCGGCATCGATTACGGCGGCCGGCCTCACCCCATACCGGGCCAACCTGATTTCTACGAGGATGATTTTGGCGTTATCTGGAATCGCTCTGGCGCGGACAAGGATATCGGCGTCATCGACCATCCCGTGATTGAGGATCTGGAGGATTTCGCCTATACCTGCCCGGTCTTTGACGGAGACCTCTTTCGCAGGGAGATTGAGGCCCTTTTAGCCAACCGCGAGGACCGCTTTACCTATGTCGGGTTGGGATTTTCGGTGTTTGAGCGTGCCTGGAGCCTGTGTGGAATGGAAAATGTTCTCATGGGGATGCTGGCCTATCCCGACGAGCTGGACCGGCTGCTGGACAGCATCTGCGAATTTAATCTTAATGTGATTTCCGTCATGTTGGAATATCCGGAGGTGGATGCGTGCTATTTCGGCGACGACTGGGGGCAACAGCACGGAACCATCATGGGCCCCGACCACTGGCGGCGCTTCATCAAACCCCGGCTGGCCAAAATGTACCGCAAGGCAAAAGACGGCGGAAAGTTTATCATTCAGCATTCCTGCGGCGACATCCATGAACTCTTCCCGGACTTGATCGACATCGGATTGGACTGCTATCAGACATTCCAGCCGGAGATCTATGATATCGAAGCCGTGAAAAAAGAATTTGGCCGTCATCTCACTTTCTTCGGGGGAATTTCCACCCAACAGCTTCTTCCCTCCGCTCCCCCGGAAGTGGTCAAAAGCGAGACGATTCGAATCATGCACACCATGGGGCCGGGGGGCGGCTACATCGCATCGCCAACCCACGCGGTGCCCCACGACGTGCCGCCGGAAAATATACTGGCTATGTTGGACGTGTTCACGCACCAGGAGCAATACCTATAGTCAAAAAAAGCCGCTGCTGAATAGATACTTTCTCTATCAGTCAGCGGCTTTTTTGATATAAATACGCAACCCACTCCCTCAGGCAACGGTATACTCTATATTCAGGTCGTTCAGTACGTCATACCAACTGCCAAGTCCGACACCATTTTCGTGCAAATATTTGACAAAGGATGCTGCAAACTCAAAGGATGCGGAGCGACAGCGGCAGGCCTCGGATTGGACCCCTGCGCCGCTCTCCTGTCTGACGACAATGTGTACGCCGTCCGGCTTGCCGGTAACGGAATAAAACAGGGTCCGGCTTTCCTGAAGCCCTCTGATCTCTGAATATGTATTGGTGTACTCACACGTTTTGAACTGTACCATATTGTCTCCTTTCCACATGTTGCAGATCCGTTGCACATGCGCCCATAAAAGTATTTAGACGACTTTTTTCTTGAAAAATTATAAGAGATAGTATATAATAGATTCATTAAAAAATATCGTTACCTGATTTTACCAAATATCTCTCCCGCCTGTAAATACGCAGATATGGGATTCACTTCCATCCCTGCAAGATCGCCTTCCATATTTGCAAGGCAGGGCGATTTCCATGATTATGCAGACCTGGAATATCCCTGTAAGCCGCTGTTTTACAGTAAAATTTAATTTATCAGAAATGGAATGTTGCTATGAACGCCGAAGACTTGAAGAAAATGAAGGAAGAGCGCAAGCTCACCACCAAACAGATATCGGATTTGAGCGGGATTCCGGAGAGCACCATCAGCCGAATCCTGTCTGGACAGACAGATAACCCCAGTTTCGACACTATCTGCGCCCTCGTCCGCGCCATGGGAAGCTCCCTCGACGAGCTCACCGGGATCCAGCCTGCCGCCGACCCGCTGGAACCCCTCCACCTCGGGGCGCTATTGAAAAGAGTGATCGATGAGAAGAACCGGCTAGTTAAGGTGTTAGTGATGGCGTGCTTTGTCTGGATTG
>CAUFVC010000100.1:0-7367 GCA_959029275.1 uncultured Eubacteriales bacterium
AACACAGTATCTGGGAGCGCTCCGCGAAGAGGCGGTGGGCCGCCAGGAGACCGTCATGGGATGGGTGGAAAATAAGCGGGATATGGGCGGCGTGATCTTTGTGGATATGCGGGACCGGGAGGGCACGCTGCAGGTGGTGTTCGACGCCTCAAATTTAAAGGGCGAGGATTTTCAGACAGCGCAGCGCCTGCGCCTTGAATCCGTCATCGCGGTGACAGGGGTGATCCGGCATCGCGATGAGACCACATTCAATCCGCGTTTGGCCACGGGAACCATTGAGCTGGCGGCCAGGCAGTTGGAAGTTTTGTCACAGGCCGCGCCCCTTCCCTTTGCTTTGGACGAGGGCGAGAATGTGCGGGAAGAGCTGCGGTTGACCTACCGGTTTTTGGATCTGCGGCGGCCAAGGATGTTAGCCAATCTGCGGTTTCGGCACGCGGTGCAGAAGGCGGCGCAAGATTTTTTAGATGATGCGGGATTCATTGAGGTGGAGACGCCGATGCTCACCAAGAGCACGCCGGAGGGCGCCCGCGATTATCTAGTTCCGAGCCGCGTTCACCCGGGCACCTTTTACGCACTTCCCCAGTCCCCCCAAATTTTCAAACAGCTTCTGATGGTGGGAGGCGTTGACAAATACTATCAGATCGCCCGCTGTTTTCGGGACGAAGATCTCCGGGCGGACCGGCAGCCGGAGTTTACACAGGTGGATATGGAGATGTCCTTTGTGGACCAGGAAGACATCCTCTGTCATCTGGAAACCATGTTTCAGCACATCTTCCACCAGGTCATGGGAAAACGGCTTCAGGAGCCGTTTAAGCGGATCACCTGGACGGAGGCGATGGACCGGTACGGCAGCGACAAGCCAGATCTCCGGTTTGATCTGCCTATCGTGGATCTCACCGATCTATGCGCGGGCTGCGGATTTTCCGTGTTTCGAAAAGCGGTGGAGGCCGGCGGCGTTGTGAGAGCCATTAACGCAAAGCAGTGCGGGGATTTTACCCGCAGCGCCATTGAAGAGCTGACGCAGAAGGCCATGGGGCTGGGAGCCAAGGGCATGGCGTGGATTGCGGTTAAGGACAACGGGGAGCTCTACTCCATTCTGACGAAATATTTCACTCAGGAGGAAATGCAAGACCTGCTCACCCGGATGGAGGCGGAGCCGGGAGATTTTATTCTGTTTGCCGCGGACTCTCTTGCCAATGTGCGCAGCATCCTGGGAGGGCTGCGCTTAGAGCTCGGCGATATGCTGGACCTGCGGCCTCGGGACGAATATTGCTTTCTATTTGTCACGGATTTTCCCCAATTTGAATATTCTGAGGAGGAAAAACGGTATGTCGCCATGCATCACCCCTTTACCATGCCGTACCCTGAGGATATCCCGCTGCTAAAGTCGGACCCGGCCAGAGTCCGGGCACAGGCCTATGATGTGGTGCTCAACGGAGTCGAGCTGGGAAGCGGCAGCATCCGTATCCACCGGCAGGATATTCAGCAGGCCATGTTTGAGGCATTAGGGTTTTCCCAGGAGGAAATTCAGGACCGGTTTGGATTCATGGTCAATGCGTTTCAGTATGGAACGCCGCCCCACGGAGGTTTTGCCTTTGGACTGGACCGGCTGGTGATGCTTCTGCTGGGAGAGCGGTCTCTGCGGGAGGTCATTGCATTTCCCAAGATCAAGGATGCGTCCTGCCCTATGACGCAGGCGCCGTCGCCTGTGGATGCTAGCCAACTGGAGGTTCTGCACCTGGGAGCCGAGGCCAGGGCGGACGAGACGAAGCGCGCCAGGAAACCGGCGGCAAAAATTGATGTGGACCACGTTGCTGATCTGGCAAAGCTGCACTTGACGGAGGAGGAGAAGGAGACCATGGCCCAGGAGATGGAGGAGATTGTTGCCTTCGCCAATCAGTTGGCGGCCGTGGATACGGAAGGGGTTGCCCAGTCGGCAACGGCGATGAAACTCGATTCCGTATTTCGGCCGGATGTACCTGGCGAAGCCTTCGACCGGAATGCACTTTTAGCCAACGCGAAGACCATCGGCGGCGGATATATTATTGTCCCCCGCGTTGTAGAATAGGAGGGAATGAGCCATGACAGATCGATTCAGTGCAACGGTGGACCAGCTGATCCAATTGCAGCGATCAAAACAGATATCGGCTAAAGAGACAGTTCAGATCTATCTGGACCGCATCCGGCAGGTGGAGCCCGAGATCGGCGCGTATATCACCATTGCGGGAGACACAGCTTTGCAGCAGGCGGAGGCGGTTGACCAGCTCCGCGCTCAGGGAGAGACATTGCCACTGCTGGCGGGCATTCCCGCCGCTATAAAAGACAATATTTGTACAAAAGGGGTCAAGACAACCTGTGCGTCAAAGATGCTGGCGTCGTTTGTGCCACCCTATGATGCTTTTGTCATGGAGCAATTGAAAGGACAGCGGGCTGTCATGCTGGGAAAGGCCAATATGGATGAATTTGCCATGGGATCCACCACGGAAAATTCACACTTTCACCCCACAAAAAATCCGCGGAATCCCCAGCGCGTTCCGGGCGGGAGCTCTGGCGGGTCTGCGGCGGCGGTGGCGGCCGGGGAAGCGGCGTTTGCCCTAGGCTCCGATACAGGTGGGTCCATTCGCCAGCCGGCTGCCTTCTGCGGCATCGTGGGGATGAAGCCCACCTATGGCCTGGTATCCCGATATGGCCTTGTGGCTTTTGCCTCCTCCTTGGATCAGATCGGCCCGTTGACAAGAACCGTGCGGGACAGCGCTCTGATTTTAAATGCCATTGCGGGACATGACAGCCGGGATGCCACTAGCCTGGCCCACCCTGCGGAGGACTACACACGGGACTTGGAGAGAGGCGTTCAAGGGATGCGGATTGCCATTCCCCGGGAGTATTTTGGCGAGGGCCTGTCCGCCGCTGTCAAAGACAGAATTCTAAAGACAGCGGCCGTGTATGAGAAGCTGGGCGCTGAACTGGTGGATGTATCCATGGAGTCCATGAAGAGCGCTCTGGCGGCTTACTATGTCATTTCCAGCGCAGAAGCATCATCCAATCTGGCCAGATTCGACGGCATCCGGTATGGGTACCGGGCGGCGGAGTACACGGACATTGACAGCCTATATAAAAAGACCCGGAGCGAGGGGTTTGGGCGGGAGGTCAAGCGGCGCATCATGCTGGGGTCCTTCGCTCTGAGTTCCGGATATTACGATGCGTATTACAAAAGAGCCTTGCAGGTGCGGACGCTCATCATGAACGATTTTAAGCGGGTCTTTGACCGGTGCGACGTCGTCCTTTCGCCCGTAGCGCCGACAACGGCGTATGGGTTGGGAGAAAAATGCAGCGATCCGCTGGAGATGTATATGGGCGATATCTATACAGTTCCCGTGAATATTGCCGGGATTCCTGCCATATCCATGCCCTGCGGCGTGGACGGGGAGGGTATGCCCATCGGGGTTCAGCTCATGGGTCCGGCCCTCTCGGAGGCAGCGCTGTACAGGGCTGCCTATGCGCTGGAACAGGAGCTGGACGGGACAGAAAGAGGAGGTGTCAACAGTGCGGCAAGAATATGAGATGGTCATTGGTTTGGAAGTCCATGTGGAGCTGAAGACGGCGACGAAGATATTTTGCAGTTGCCCTACAACCTTTGGGGCAGAGCCCAATACACAGTGCTGCCCCGTCTGTATGGGGATGCCCGGAACGCTGCCCGTGCTCAATGAACAGGTGGTGGAATATGCCATCAAAGCGGGGTTGGCCCTGAACTGTACCATCGCGTCCTATTCCAAACAGGACCGGAAAAATTATTTCTACCCGGATCTGCCCAAGGCCTACCAGATTTCCCAGTATGATTTACCCCTCTGCGAGCACGGATACTTGGATGTGGAGGCGGAGGCGGGAACCCGGCGCATAGGCATTACGCGGATTCATATCGAGGAGGACGCTGGCAAGCTGATCCATGATGAGCAGAAGGGGACCCTTCTGGACTGCAACCGGTGCGGGGTTCCCCTGATCGAGATCGTCTCAGAGCCGGATATCCGGTCGTCCCAGGAGGCCAAGGCGTATGTGCAGAAATTGCGGTCGATTTTGCTCTACACGGGGGTTTCCGACTGTAAGATGAATGAAGGGTCTCTCCGCTGTGACGTCAACCTATCGGTGCGGAAAAAAGGGGCGAAAGAGCTGGGAACGAGGACGGAGATGAAAAATCTGAATTCGTTCCAATTCATCCAAAAGGCCATTGAGTATGAATTCGGCCGGCAGGTGGAGGCGTTGGAGAAGGGCGAGGCGATTGTGCAGGAGACACGGCGATTCGATCAGGCTACAGGAAAAACATATTCCATGCGGTCCAAGGAGGACGCGGAGGACTATCGATATTTCCCGGACCCGGACCTGTTGCCCATCCGGGTTTTGCCGTCGCGGCTGCAAACCATTCAGGCCAGCATCCCCATTTTGCCGGATCAGAGAAAAAAGGAATACGTGCAGCGGTACGCAATTAGCGCCCACGATGCGGAACTCCTGGCGGCTGACCGCGCTATCGCGGATTATTTTGAGATGGCGGCGGCAAAAACCCAGTATCCCAAACTCTTGGCAAATCTTATCCTATCCGAGATCGCGCGGCAGACGGAGCGGGAGGACATCCGAATTCCCATCGATCCGGAGCATATGGCTAAGCTTGCCCAGCTTTTTGGCGATGGCAGGATCAACAGCGGCACCGCCAAGCGGATCGTTCAGATGCTGTGGGAGGATGACCGCGATCCGGAGGCCCTCGTTGCGGAGGAAGGGCTGGAGCAGATTCAGGATCCGGCGATCCTCCTGGCAGCGGCACAGGAGGTCATCGGGGAAAACGAAAAGATTGTGAGAGACTTTGTCGGGGGCAAGAAAGCTGCCTTCCAGGCACTGGTGGGCCAGACGATGAAGAAGACCAAAGGCAAAGGCGACCCCGCGCAAATTCAAGCGATATTGCGGGAGCTCCTGGACAAGAAATAAAACAGCTGAAAGATCCCCACCCCGGCATCCATCCCGGTGTGGGGATTTTGTCGCGGCGAATAAAAAAGAGCGATTTCCGTTGTCCATTTTGCTGGAATATGGTATACTGGATCATAAGGAAAAGACCTCAAAAGCTCAACGGACCTGGAACAGCAAAGTTCATTAGGCAGAAAAGGAGAAGCGCGCATGATTACCGTAAGTGGTACACAATTTCATATCCGAGGAAAGAACACCAGCTATGTCATGTCCATCTATCAAAACCGCTATTTAGTTCACCTATATTGGGGCGAACGGCTGGAACACGACATGGATCTCACCCACCTGCCGGAAGAATATGGGGTAAACCGGGCGTCAGCATTTCACGTCCCCATGCCCGGCGAAAACAAAGTCTTTCTCACAGACCAGAAGTTTGAGTTTAGCGTTTTCGGCGGCGGGGATTACCGAGTTCCCACCTGCCATATCCGGCATGAGGATGCCTCAACCGTCACCGAATTGGAGTATGAGGGCTATACTATTCTGGAGGGGAAGCCTGGGCTGGCGGGACTTCCGCACATTTATGCGGAGCAGCCCGGGGAGGCGGAGACCCTACAGATTGCTTTCTGCGATCGACAGGCAAAGGTGCGCGTCGTCCTTTCCTATACAATGTTCGAAGACTATGACGTTCTGACGCGGAGCATTCGGTATATCAACGAGGGCGATGAGGTACTGCACCTGCTCTCCGCTCAGTCTTGCTGCGTGGATTTCAGCTCAAACCGCTACAAGCTGCTTCACCTGCACGGCGACTGGCTGAGAGAGACGAGCGTGGAATTTGTGCCCGTAACCCATGGGATCTATACGGTGGACAGCAAGCGGGGCATGAGCAGCCATATGAACAACCCCTTTGTGGCGCTGATGGACCAAAACGCCGACGAATCCACTGGCAGCGTGTACGGCTTTGCCCTGGTCTACAGCGGCAATTTCAGCGCAGAGATCGAGGGTCACTCCAACGGTTCCACGAGGGTGACCATGGGGATCAACGCCTTTAATTTTGACTGGACCCTAGATGGCGGCGATGCCTTTCAAACTCCGGAGGTGGCTATGGTCTACTCTCCGGCCGGCCTCAATGAGATGAGCGGTAAGTATCACAGAATATTCCGGGAAAGGCTGATGCGAGGTCAGTACCGCAATGCCGTCCGTCCCATCGTAGCCAACAATTGGGAGGCGACGGAGATGAACTTTGACGAGGACAAGCTGCTGGCTATTGCCCAAAAGGCCTCGGAGCTGGAGTGCGAGCTTTTTGTCATCGACGACGGCTGGTTTGGAGAGCGGAATGCGGATAACTCCTCATTGGGAGATTGGACCGTCAATAAGAAAAAACTTCCCTCCGGTCTGAAAGGGATCGCGGAAAAAGTAAATGGTATGGGGATGAAGCTGGGGCTGTGGTTTGAACCGGAGATGGTTTCGCCGGACAGCGATCTCTACCGCCGGCACCCGGATTGGTGTCTCCACTGCCAGGGGAGAAGCCGGACGGAAAACCGGAATCAGCTGGTGCTGGATCTGACCCGCGCCGAAGTGCGCGAGTACCTGGTTGAAAGCGTCAGCCAGGTGCTGCGCTCGGCCAATATCGAGTATGTCAAGTGGGACTGCAACCGCAATATTACCGAAACCCAGACGCAGATGCAATACCATCAATATGTCCTGGGGCTGTATGAGGTTCTGGAACGCCTCACATCCCGGTTTCCCCAAGTACTTTTTGAGGGGTGCAGCGGCGGCGGCGGGCGGTTCGACCCGGGGATGCTGTACTACATGCCGCAGACTTGGACCAGCGACAATACCACCGTGCGAGGCCGGTATAGGATTCAATATGGCACGTCCGTCGTATACCCAGCTTGCTCCATGGCGGCCCATATTGCCAAAATCAATCCCGACGCGGAGCCGGAGGATCCATATCTGAATTCCAGCGCCCTTGTCTCCATGTCAGGCGTATTCGGATTTGAATTTGACCTGAGCCGGATCAACGATTCTGTGAAAGAACAGGCGCTTCGGTATGTCCGGCTGTATAAACAACTGCGGGGGACCATTCTCTATGGCGCTATGTTCCGCTTAGAAAGCCCATTTGAGGGGAATCTCCTATCGTGGATGTTTGTGGATGATTCCAGAGCGGTTCTATTTCATTTTCAGACGGAGAGTCAGACAAATGGCGAGGAGAGAAGGCTCAAGCTGAAAGGGCTGGATCAAAACGCCCTCTATGAATGCCGGGGGCGGCGCTATTACGGTGAGGAGTTAATGAAATCCGGCCTCAAGATTCCGCTGGAGGCGTATGAAAATCATGCTGGCATTATGATCTTCCAAAAAGTGCAGGAGTCCTGACGAGGCTTCTGTCAATTTGACAAGGGAGGAATGATGGGAAATGAATA
>CAUFVC010000101.1:0-7351 GCA_959029275.1 uncultured Eubacteriales bacterium
GAATGCGTCAAGGCTGCCTTGGCCCATGTCCCTTGTGACAAGGTGCCCTATGCAATCAATTTGACTGGTGAATACTATCAAACATATGGAGAACAGCTGCTAAAGGAATACGCCTCTGAAAAAATACGCAAAGACTATGAAGAAGGACGGTTCGGCATCGGAGAAGCCTTTTCCTTGGCTATCGGCAATTATATGGTTTGCGTCTGTCCTCCCTGGTGGGGATGGGACAATGTACCCGATTATTTTTCAGAAGAAGACACCCCGGAAGATTTTCCTCACGCAATTGGCACCGGCAGTTATGACAAATTTTTTGAAGAAATTAAATATATCAAAGAAAACTATGATGTTTATATGTTAGTTACTATATGGGGCAGCCATTTTGAAAAGGCATATTTTTGCCGTGGGATAGAAAACTTTCTTGCCGACTTGGCTGCGGATCCTGACTGGTGCGATGCGCTGCTGGAACGAATTATACAAAAGAATTTGGTTATGCTCGAAAATATCTCCAACTCTCCCTATATCGACGGCATTCTTCTGGGCAGCGACTGGGGCAGTCAAAACGATCTTTTAATGTCGCCCGATGTGTGGAGAAAATTGATTAAAGACAGAGAACGCCGGGAATACGAGCTAATTCGCAGCTATGGAAAAAATGTGTTTGTTCATTCTTGCGGTAATATAGAACGAATCCTTCCCGATCTCGTAGAGCTGAAGCTTGAAGGGTTAAACCCTGTACAGCCCGAATGCATGAATTTAGAAAACATAAAAAACACCTACGGCAGTGCATTGACGTTTTGGGGCGGCATCAGCACCCAACGCACCCTTCCTTATGGCACCCCTGAGGAAGTACGCCAGGAGGCTTCCCGTGTTATTCGCATGATGAGCCAAAACGGGGGCTATATTACGGCTCCTTCTCAAGAAATTCAGATTGACGTTCCCTACGATAATCTGAAAGCGTTGATTGCCACCGCTAAGGAGTTCGGATAAACCTTATCGCGCGGTAACTCCAAGTATCTGTCCAAAGCGGTCATAAACTGAGAGAAACCGCTATGTAACAGTCTCCGCGCCGAGGCCGATCAAATATAACCAATATAGCATAAGCTCCGCCTACAACTCTGACTTTTGTAGACGGAGCTTATGCTATTGTTATGCAGAATTTGCTTGGGCTTTACGCTCTCCAAATAGAGACTGGTTGGCGAAGAGCGTCAAATTCTTCCGGTGTAACCTCTGCTTTGGGCTGAAAAGCATTTCCATCCATATAGCGAAGAATAGAATCCATAAACCATCTGGCTTCTGGACGGAGAAAAAGATTTTCAAATACCATCATCTGACAGGCCAGCAGGCGTCCCTTGCCCACCTTGGCTTCAAAAATGTATGCACGGTTGGAACATCTCTTCCAGTTGGGGATGGAACGGAGGATGGGTTCCACTTTCACCGGCCACTTATCCAAATCAAAGACCGGCGGCGGAACAAGATGAAACGGTACGCAAACATGGGGCGCCCGCTCTCCTCCAATCAGATCAAAAAACTGCATATCGCAGTAACCCTCATGGGGAAAGCCCTCAAAGATAGGGTGATCGGAAATCATGGTGCCGCAGTTGCCCACGGTTCCCACGAAGGAGGGCATGGTGGCAAAACTGGAGGACAGAACCGGCAAACCGCAAGTACTATGTTTATAATAGATGGGCAGAAGAAGAACTCTGCCGCCGCGGCAAAGATAATCGGCCACCGCATCGGACAGAATGGGGGTAATTAAAATATCGTCCGCCGGCTCGTCCCAAAGGGCATATTCAGTAATTTCTTCCATAGCGCTGTCATATTCGGATATGCGGGCCATGGTAGGAAAGAACTCTGGGATATAGCGGGCGCGAATACCACAATCCCGGGATTCCGGCTTTGAGAAAAACCAGAGATTTCTGTGGTTCACGACTCCAGCACCGGGAATCTCTGCTTCCAGCACCGCGTGATAAGGCCGCTCTGCCACCGGCGAAACAAAGCTCTGTCTTTCGGTCTTTCCAATATCACCGGCCGCAGCGGAAGCAGCCGCAGTTCCCTCGCATACCGTCTTGCCGTCGACCAACAGACGCCAGTGAATCTCGCAGGGCCCTACTTGGGTGGGGGCGTTATTGCACAGGGTCATGGTAAAAGCAAAGGACTCTCCCTGGAAGCCGGTATCACAGGTAGATTCTGGAGAAAAGGCAATAATAACCGGGCCATTGACTTCCAGAAAGTCGGCTGGAGTTCCCCCTTTATTCTCTAAAAACATAGTATTCAGACCGATGGATTCGTGAACAAAATCGATAAATCCCCAATGACCAAATCCGGCTATACCGGAGGCTTTGCGGATATCCTCCATGGCGCGGCGAATCATGGTGTAATGAAATTTTCTGGATAAATCCACATAGTGTGGCAGCAGGGCTTCTGAATCATTTTCCCGGGCAGATTTACGGGCATGTTCCAGCCAGAAGGGCCTGGGCCAGGCGCTGTAGCGGGGGATATCTTGGATATCAGGAAAGCTTTCGGTATAGTTAAATTCATGCACCAAATAGGGCTTGTCAAACAACACGGATCTGGACTCTGCCACAGAAGAAACATCGTAGACATTACCCACACCGACACCACCGGAAATGACAGCGTCACTTTCTCCATGGGGAGCACTGGAAATACCGTCAACTCCATCCGCATCAATGACCAACGCCCCATTGGCTTTTGCCCGGGCTATGCGGCAGAGCTCATCACGGAAGTTAAGATATTCAGGGAAAGTATGTTCATGCTCATTGCCCATGACATAAGCACCCACGCAGGGGTGACTGCGATTCCTCTTCAAAAGCAACTCCAGCTGTTCCCGGGTGATCTCCTTCTCTTTTGGCGTTTCATAGAAAACAGAATAGAGTTCCGCCTGAACAAGGAGGCCCTCTTCGTCACAGATGTCCAAAAATTCCTGTTCCATAGGCATCGTGTGAATTCGCAGATAGTTAAAGCCATATTCCTTAATTCGGCGAACCAGCTTGCGGTACCAATCGACGGAGCGGCCCGGCTTTGGCATCCCCATACATATACCGGCAAACCCTGTCCCCCGGATATAAAAAGGGGCACCGTTCAAATAGATCTTCTTTCCGTGAGGTTCTAGCTTTTTAAAGCCAAATCTGAACTCCCGGCTAGAAACCACCTTTTCTCTCTTTTGGACATCCACATGACAAGGATACAATTGTGGACAATCGGGTGACCAAGGGATATATCCCTCCACCTTAACGGTAAATTCATAAACTTTCTTCCCTTCAGTACAGGGCTGTTTTAACTGCTGTCCGGCAATATTGGCACAGATTACATCAGGGGAGCCGCACACATGGACTGACAAAAATACTTCCCCCGTGGAAGCATCGGATTCCGTATAGGCCTGAACAATACCGTCAACACTCCGCTCTTCCACAAATACATCCTTGAACAGCCCAGTGAAATAGGGCCATTTCACAATTCCCTGCAAATAAAAGCCCTGATCCAGGATATGTACGGCCACATGATGACTCCCCGCGACAAGTTTACTAATATCTATCTCGCAATGTTCGAAGGGGCCCTGCCTCCAGCGGCAGATCAAGGCCCCGTCCATATAAACATCGGCGAAGGGATGGATCCCACAAAAAACCAGCAGACGACGGTATCCATCGGGCAGTTCTTCTACTTCTATATCACGGGCGTACCAAGCATGTGTGTAGCACTCGCTTGCCGTGGTCAAAAACGAATCGTCGATATCTTCAAAAGATTCATGATAATTTACCGTTCTTCGTTCGCTTTTTCTGGTTAGAAAACCTATTTCCTGCTCCTGAATGGTAGCGGGCACTACCGCCGTCTTTGAAAAATCCTGGTGGGTCTGCCAGCCTTCCCGCACTCCTTTTCCCATTGGGTCCAATTCAAACTGCCATTTGCCATTGAGGGAATATTTTTTGTCCATCTGTCTTGCCTCCTTTTATGCGAACAATCTCAGCGAAATTATAGCACGGCAAGTTTTTACCGTCAATCTCAATTTGTAAAGCCATCAGGGCAATATAGGGATGCTGGCGATTCCCTTACAAACTCACCAGCTGCTCCAGCTTGTTGATCTGCTGCTGTTTTAGGTCCATGGAAGAGTGTACATAGCGGTTAAGCGTGATGGTGACGGAGGAATGTCCCAAAATCTCACTGAGGCTTTTAATGTCAACCCCAAGTTCGATACATTTTGTGGCGAAGGTATGGCGGAGGGCGTGGAAATTGCGGTAGGGGATGCGCCCCTTCTGCAAGTACATCTTATAGCGGCTCTGGTACGTGCGGGGTTCAATATAATAGTAGGGACTCCCCGTTAAGAAAAATCCATTCCCCGGCGCCATCTGTGCATACCGGCGCAGATCCTTTGACAGGTTGTTGGGAAGCGGGATGTCCCGAATGGACTTCACGCTCTTCGGGCTGTCGATGATGACCTTCGTTTTCGGAGGCTCAGGCTCCGGGTTTTGAATGCGCTGGATGGTCCGGCGAACCTTCAGGAAGTTTTCCTGAAATTCAAAGTCACTCCATTTTAACGCGCAAACTTCGCCTAACCGGATCCCTGTATACAGGCAGAGGAGAATCCCCAGCTTCGAGATATCGCAGTCTGTGGTCAGATACTGTGTCAGCAGCGCGATCTCTTCATTGGAAAAGACTTCGATTTCCTTCGCTGAGACACGCGGCAGCCCAATGTTCTCCGCCGCGTTGGGAATATGAAATTCTCGGTGGGCAAACTTGAAGGCCGATTTTATTATGATCACAATATTCTGCACCGTTTTTGGCGAGAGGCCGCCGCTGTTGTCCAGGCGTCCGTCCTGCAATTTTTGTGTGATCAATTTGTCCAGGGTAAACGAGGTGACTTTGTCTAAACGCATACATCCGATTTCCGGAAGGATGTGGGACCGGATTAAGGTATAGTAGTTGGAATAGGTGGATTGTTTCACAAAGGATCGTTCCCGCTCAAGCCACAGATCAAACAATTCTTCCACGGTGACAGCGGTTTTTTTCACTAGCTGGCCATTCTTAGCCTGATTCAGCTTTTGCTTCACTTCCTGATAGGAATGAGCATACACAGCTCCATATCTCGCTTTTCCCGATTCCCGGTACCCGATGATATATCGCCCTTCCCAGCGGCCATCCTTGCGTTTGTATATATTCTCTCCATGCCTAGGCATACTTATGACCTCCCGTTTTTATTTTTGACAAGCATCTAAAACAGAAGTTTCACCAGTAAAGGGAAATAGTATCGGACTTATGGAAAAGCATTCAAGTTAGCCGATAAGGCCCATTTATAGCAACATCTGTATTCCTCATATGTAGAAGTAGAAAAAGCCGCCGCACTTGAACATGGACTGTCCACAGTGCGGCGGCGTATCGCCCAATTGGTCAGCTCCGCCAGTTATTTAATTACATTCCCATTGTTCTCTTTCACGATCACATCGTGTGCGCCGCCCTCGACGATGCTGGTGGCGGAAACCAGCGTGATCTTGGCATTCTTCTGCAATTCCGCGATGGACAGGCAGCCACAGTTGCACATGGTGGATTTCACCTTATTCAGGGATAGTGTAACGTTATCCTTCAGGCTTCCGGCATAGGGGACGTAGGAATCCACACCCTCCTCAAAGGAGAGCTTGCTTGCGCCGCCCATGTCATATCGCTGCCAGTTGCGGGCGCGATTGGAGCCTTCTCCCCAGTACTCCTTGACGTAGTTGCCGTTGATATTGAGCTTATTGGTCGGACTCTCATCAAATCTGGCAAAATAGCGCCCCAGCATCAGGAAATCCGCACCCATGGCCAAAGCCAGCGTCATGTGGTAATCGTAGACGATGCCGCCGTCGGAGCAGATGGGAACATAGATGCCGGTCTCCCGGAAATACTCATCCCGCGCCGCGGCCACTTCGATGACAGCAGTCGCCTGTCCGCGGCCAATGCCTTTCTGTTCCCGGGTGATGCAGATGGAGCCGCCTCCGATCCCAACCTTAACAAAGTCAGCCCCAGCCTTTGCTAAGAACAGGAATCCTTCCCGGTCCACCACGTTGCCGGCGCCGACTTTAACCGTATCGCCGTACCGCCCCCGAATGTAATCCAGGGTTTGCTTCTGCCATTCTGAGAAGCCCTCCGACGAGTCGATGCACAGGACATCGGCGCCGGCCTCCACAAGGGCGGGCACGCGCTCCTCATAATCGCGGGTGTTGATGCCGGCGCCGACGATGTACCGCTTGTCCGCGTCCAGCAGTTCATTGGGGTTCTCTTTGTGAGACGAATAATCCTTGCGGAAGACAAAATATTTCAGCCGGCCGGCATCATCGATGATGGGCAGCGCATTGAGTTTGTGTTCCCAGATGATATCGTTGGCCTCTTTAAGAGATACGCCTTCCTTGGCGTAGACCAGAGAATCGAAGGGCGTCATGCATTCACTCACCTTCGTGTCAAGAGACATACGGCTTACGCGATAATCCCGGCTTGTCAGAATGCCCAGCAGCCGGCCGTCCTCTGTTCCGTCCTCCGTCACAGCCATGGTGGAATGCCCTGTCTTCTCCTTTAGGGCTAAGACATCGGAGAGGGTGGCGTCAGGGCGAAGGTTGGAATCGCTGCATACGAATCCGGCCTTGTAACTCTTAACCCTGGCAACCATAGCAGCCTCGCTGGCCACGGACTGGGAACCATAGATAAATGAGATGCCGCCCTCCGTCGCCAGCGCGACCGCCATCTGTTCACCGGATACGGACTGCATGATCGCGGAAACTAGCGGAATATTCAGAGTCAGCGGGCACTCCTCCTGTCCCTTGCGGTATTTGAACAAGGGCGTCTTCAAGCACACATTGGATGGCATGCACTCGGCGGAGGAATATCCGGGTACCAATAGATATTCACTGAAAGTCCGGGATGGTTCATCAAAATAAAATGCCATTTTCGGTTCGTCTCCTTATACGTTTTTTTCACGGGTAAAAAGGTAAAGTTAACTTGGTTTTATCTTATATTATATATGAAGAATTCTTCTACTGTCAAGCCACTTTATTCCCAAAAAGGGGGGCAGGTTTTATCAAAAACCCAACATGTTAACCTTACAGAAATGGCAAGCTAAGATAGGCGAAGGGTTTTTTGCGGGGAAAAATTTTTGATAAAATGCGAACAAATATTTGCATTAAAGAGAGAAGTGTGGTATACTATAAGAACATTAGTTCTCAAAACGGCATAGGCCAGAGAAGGAAGGTACGCGATATGGAACAGACATTGTTGGATAAGCTTGAGATTTTGGCGGATTCCGCTAAATATGATGTATCCTGTGCATCCAGTGGAGTCAGCCGATCCAATACCGGCGTGCTGGGAAATGCGACGA
>CAUFVC010000102.1:0-7254 GCA_959029275.1 uncultured Eubacteriales bacterium
AAAGGTCAAATATGTGTGCTATATTCAGGCGAACAGCATCCCTTCTGAGCTGAGGGACTGGATGAAAACCAATCCGCGGGATCAGAAAATGACTACCAGTGTCGCCACCGCCATCTGTAACAGTCTGGAGGAGAACTCCGACTTTCATGTGCTAAACCGGGGCATTGTGATGTCGGTGGAGGAGGTAACCTACAAGACGGAGATGGAGACCCTGCTCCTCGAGGTCGCCAACCCGGATATCCATGGCAACATCGACGGAGGACATACGCTAAGGGCGATTTTTGACGCGCAGTCTCGGGATGCACTCGAAGATGACCGGTATGTATTCGCAGAAATTTTTACCGGACTTACATCGCCGGTGGAGCTGGCGGCGGCCAGAAATACATCCGTTCAAGTCGATCTCAAATCCATTGAGGAGCTGAAAAATAGTTTTGCCGCTATCAAGAGCGGCATGTCCGGGCTAGCCTTTTCCGGGAGAATCGCCTATAAAATGAACGAACATTATGCGGAGGATGGGGTTGTGCCTATCGATGTTCGGGAGATTATTACAATTTTGAACATGTTCAATCAAACCCTCTACCCGATCATTAACAAGAACGGGACGTCGAGCGATGCCCAGCCGATTCAAAGCTACACCGGCAAAGAAGTCAGCCTGAAGCGCTTTTTGAGCTTAGGCAAGGAGCTTCGGGAGGACATTGTGACGAGGATGAAGCCCATCATCCCCCAGATTTTTGAGCTCTGGGATGCGGTGGAGAGGGAATTCCCACAGAAAGCCGCCATGGCAAAGAAGAAATATGGGAGCAAGAAGTACGCCAAATATGATGGCGGCAAAACCGTGGGCTATGCGCTGTTTTCGCAGAAGGAGCTCCGATATCTAGTTCCAAAGGGGATTGTGTATCCCGTTGTCGGCTCCTTTCGCGCCTTGGTGACGGTTGACCCCGCCACGAAGCGCTATGGGTGGAAGGTGGATCCCGTTGCAATATGGGATATTCTAGGGCCAAAACTGGCAGCGATTGTGTTAGAGGAAAAGGAGGACAATCCAGAGTACCTCGGCAAAAGTGGAAATCTGTGGAGCAATCTTTTCAAGGAAGTTCTAATCTATACGTTCTCTCTGCCGGGTTGACACACAGCGCCGGTAGGTTCATGGGAAAGGAGAGGGCATCGATCCGGCAAACGGATTGACGCCCTCTTTTGTATGAAATCCCCAATTATGCCACGCTTCACTCCTCTGTCTGTCCAATATCATTTGTGATATCGCCATTTCCACTGACAGGAATGGGATCGCCCAGATAGGTAGGTTTTGGCTGTATCGCCGCGTACAGAAAGTCTTTGACTCTTGCTAAAACTTCCCGCATCTCCCGATACGTCTGTCCCCCGTAAGATCGAAGATCCGCCGCGACGCCCTGTGCGTCCAGCCCTAACTTCTGTGCGACGTATAAAGCGCGGGATAGATGGTATTCCTGCGTCACAATAAGCACCCGTTTGGCTTCAAATATGTCACGCGCGCGGTACAAACTTTCATAGGTGGAAAATCCGGCGTGATCCATGAAGACATTTTCGGAGGGAATCCCCCTGTCCATGGCGAATTGCTTCATCACATTGACCTCATCATAATCAGCGCGGCCGTGATCTCCGCTCATCAGGAGTTTTCCCGACGCCCCCTGCTCATAGAGCTGGATCGCCTGCAACAGCCGGTCTTCCAACATGGCCGTTGGGGTCCCATCGGGCTTGACGCCACAGCCGAGGACAAGTATACAGCAGAGGCAGATTCCGCCGAGAGAATGCGGTTGCGAGTCGAGGTTTTGATATACTCGCTGATGAGCAGCGCGGAAAATAGGGCGATCAGACAGAGGAGAAATAGTAGGATGAGAGCCCATCGCATCGCTTTTTTCATTGTGTACCTCCTTCAAGCGGTTGCCGGATTTGACCGGCGCTCTTATATAGATTCATCAGGATATGATCTTGTATCCGGATGTGATAAAGCTGCATTGACAGGAGGATGGCGCCAAGGACAGCGGGAAGCTGGGGATCGACAATGTGATATTCTTTATTGGATGTCTGTTTTAAGGCGTCCAGGATCTGTTCTTTCATGATGGCGCTGTTTGCCACGCTGCCGATCAATGCCACGGACACGGAGGGGGATTCAAAATTGGCGCCGACCAATCGAATTCCCGTTGCCAACTCTCCCGCGGCATGCCTACAGACAGCGGCGGCCAGATGGCTTCCCTCTAAAGCCGCATCTGTCACCATGGGAGCCATATCGCCAAAGAATTTATTTCTTTCCTGCCCATCCTGGATAAATCCTTCCGCACCCTGCCTTGCCAAAGCTGCCACGTCCTGTATATGAAAATACTCCAGCACGCGATTCACAAATTCCGCATCCGTCGAGTCAGCTTCCCCTGCGATGATCTTGTACACGCTGTTATATGAAAGAAATCTGGCAGCGGACGAGGCATAATGGCCAAAATCATAGTTCCGGATATGCCGTCCTGTTTCCGTGATGCCATAGATGGAAGAGCCGGTGCCAGAAATGGCGATAATCCCTGGCTTTGACAGCAGGGCGCCTGCATGGGCGATCACAGCATCATTTACATGCCGCGTTAGACAATGGAGTCCATCCATATCTGTCAACTGGCGAACCCATTCCAAATCGCATTCGCTGTCATATCCAGCGACTCCCGCCGTGGCTGCCACGATATCGCTGAGAGTGCGATCCGCCTTCTCAAGGGCTAGCAGCACCGCGCGGCGTACATTTTCTTTAGCGTTGGCGTCTTTGTGGATAAAAGCGCCGCCAGTCCATTTGACATACGAGAGCAGATTTCCCTCGAGATCAACGATTGCAGTGCGGATATAGGTTCCTCCGCCGTCAATCCCCAACAATACATCATTTTGCATTCGCATTCGCCTCTTTTCTATATATAAACATCATACTATGGTCCGATTAAACTGTCAATGGAGTTGAATCTCGGTTAATTCTTTGCTATAATAAAACGGATTCATTCAAAAAGCATGAGGAGGGAAAACATTAAATGCGAGGACGATTTTTGCGCTTCCCCGGAGGGCGGGGCAAAGTGCTCACGATCAGCTACGACGACGGTGTGGAGCAGGATATTCAGCTGCTGGAGATGATGAAGCGATATGGAATTAAGGGGACGTTCAATTTAAATGCCGGGTGTTTTGCGCCGGAGGGATACCAGTATCCGAAAGGCCAGATCGGCAGGAGACTGTCGCGGTCGCGCTGCCGGGAAGTCTACTCTTGCCAACTGGCGGAGGTGGCGACCCACGGGTATAACCATCCCTTTTTGACGGCGCTGCCAGCTCCGGCTCTGCTGCAGGAAGTGCTCGAGGACCGGAGAGCGCTGGAGGAGATTTTTCAGAAACCGATACGCGGAATGGCGTACCCCTATGGAGCCGTGTCCGACCAGGTGACGGAGGCGCTTGCTATGGCAGGAATCGTCTACTCTAGGACGACGGAATCCCATCACCAATTCTACTTGCCACAAAATTGGCTTCGCTGGGGCGCCACATGCCATCACAATGATCCGGAGCTTATGGCGCTGGGAGCAAAGTTTATGGAAGCGAGCCCGGACAGAGAGCCCATGTGTTTCTATCTGTGGGGCCACAGCTATGAGTTTGAACAGAATGACAATTGGCCGGTGGTGGAAGATTTCTTCCGCCTGGTCTCCGGGGATCAGGGGATTTGGTATGCGACCAACATGGAGATCTATGACTATGTGTCCGCCTACCAACGGCTGATCTATTCGACGGATCTTCGCATGATTCAAAATCCTTCTGCGATCCCCGTGTGGGTTCAATTGGATGACATCTTGGCCGAGATACCGGCGGGGAGTTGTATTTCACTGTCTTGATAGGAGGAGGGGCTATGTATTCAGAGCCTATTGAAGCAGGCGCATCCTTCCGGGAAAAACAGCAAGATGAGCTGAAGCGGCTTGTGTTGGAGCGCCGGAGGGAAGCGGATGAGCGCCGCTGCCGGTATTTTCAGCCCGACTTGTCTTCCGCTGGCGCGTACAACCATTCCGTTGCCCATCTGCGGAGGGAATACCGGGCCATGCTGGGATGGCCCTTACTGGAGGATACAGGGGGGATACCGGCGGCAAATGTCATCGAGGTGGCGGCGGACGAGCAGTCGGAGATTTATCGCCTGGAGATTGAGGCGATGCCGGGCGTCACAGTCTACGGTTTGCTATTTCTCCCGGTGGGAAAAACACGGTATCCGTTAGTCATAGTGCAGCATGGAGGCGGAGGGACGCCGGAATTATGTTCGTCGTTTTTTGATTCAACCAATTACAACGATATGACGCGGCGCATAACCCGCTACGGTGTCGCCGCGTTTGCGCCCCAGCTGTATCTCTGGTCTGATACCTTTGGTCCGGCTATTGACCGGAAACAAATGGATGTGGATCTCAAGCAGGTGGGAAGCAGCATTACAGCGCTCGAGATCTTTAAGATCCAGCGCAGTTTAGACTTTCTGCTGGCCCGATATCCCATCGAAGACGGCCGGGTTGGAATGACGGGGTTATCCTACGGAGGGTTTTACACACTGTATACAACGGCGGCGGAGCCCAGGATTAAGGCGGCCTTTTCCTCATGCTGTTTTAATGACCGGTACGCCTACGATTGGAGCGATTGGGTTTGGTTTGACTCAGCAGGCCGATTTTTGGATGCGGAGATCTGCGGCCTGATTGCGCCGAGACCCTTGGCAATCGAAGTGGGCGTATCCGACGAACTGTTTTCTGTGGCGTTGGCCAACAGAGAGATCCAAAAGGTATCGGCCATCTATGATGCCCTTGGAATTCAGGACCGGCTGTTCTATCGAGAGTTTGAGGGCGGCCATGAGTATGGGAAAGACGATGCAGGCATTGAATTTTTGCTCCGGTGGCTGTGAAATATTCCTGCGATCTGGGCCAGCATACAAAATAAAAGATGAACGCCGATAAGGAAGTATAAGATACAAACTAATGTAACGGCTGACATAAATTAGCTTCTCAACTGTTTCAGTGCAGAGCCTGTTCCGGCGAGCTGACCATAGAGTTGAATCCCGTCTTATTTTTGTTATAATGAGAACAGAGCATATGAGGACAGGAGGTGGCGTTGGTGAAACGAACAACGATTACGTTTTTAAAAATGATGCAGTCGTATCTTTCCATACTTATCATTCCCCTTGCGGCCATTATCATTATTTATTGTACGACCACCGTGGCGATTGAGCGCAATGCAAAAAAACAGGCGGAGATTGCGCTGACATCCCTGCGCGACACCATGGATATCCGGTTGAAAGAACTAAAATCAGTCTTTTTGACCGTATCGGAAAATGAAAATATCCTTCCGCTTCTCAGCAGTGGAAAGATTAATTATACTACGTCAGACAAAATCTATAACATTTACCATCTGGCAAAGACGCTGCCAAATTATTCCCTGTCCAATACAATAATTGATAAGCTGTACATAGTTCTATCGGATGGGGAATATGTGATCGGCTCCAATACAGCGACGCCGTATACAGAGCGGTTTTATCCCCTGTCCTTTCCATATCTGTCCATGTCCTATCAGGAAATGAACCAGCTTCTGTTTACAACCCGGTCCGTTGACCGGTTTATTGTGTTGCCGGACGAAGGGGGAAAGAGCAGCCAGATTCTATTTCTCAATACATTGGCGGCTAGTTCTTCCTCGAACAAAAATTGCGTCGTGATGAAGCTCAGCAACAAAATAGTTCAGGACGCGCTGAAACCTCTAGATCCGGCACAAAATGGCATGGCTCTGATCTTGGACGCGGAGGGACATGTTATCGCCTCTCATGTAGGGGATGATTGCCAGTTAAATTATGAGGATACGGTATCGATGATTCGTGCGGACTCAGAGGATCCGGATATAGCCAGGTACATTGTGACCTCTTCGGAATCGCTGGAAAATCATTGGCGGTATGTCTTGATTACGCCCCTTAAAGAGCTGCTGGCGCCTACGCAATATGTGAAGTATGTTATTGTCGTGTTGATGTTGATTTCGCTGTTACTTGGCCTTTTGTTGGCATATTTCATGACGCGCAACAAAGCTATGGCTCTCAGTAAGGTTCTGTCTTCCCTGGATACGAGGTATGCGAAGCCAGAGGCCCGGGTAGAGCGCAATGAGTATCGATACCTTGAGAGAGCGGTGGATGTCTTGCTCAAAGACAATGAAAACCTTTCCGAAAGTATTGAAAACCAGAAGATCATGATTCAGACATCTAATGTCCGTAGACTTTTGGAGGGGGATTATTATGGAGAGGAAGATTTGCAGCGCCTTATTGACAGTGTTAATATAATAGGGTTATGCGAGCCGTTTTTTGTCGTGATGATCCTGCGCATCCGAAGTAGCCGCATTATTCTGGAGAACAAATGGATCGAGGATATTGGCTTTGTGCGAATGTGTGTGAAAACGGTTTTATCGGAGGAATTGCCGGATACTTTCTATTGCTTTGATATTGACGAGGAGAACTTAGCGGTTTTACTGCCGTATGAGAAGTCCGATGTCAACTTCCCCGAAGAGCTGGATCAAGCCATTGAGAGGATGTATCAAAAACTTAAAATCCAGTACCATATCGAAACAGCCTTTTCCATAAGCAACCCGTACAGCGGGGAGGATCAAATGCACTATGCCTATGAGGAGGCACAGCAGATTGACAGTTATCTGCACCCGCGCTATACAGAGCACAAAAAATATAAAAAAGATATTCCGGAGCGGCAAGAATATTTCTATTATTCGTTAGAACGAGAATTGCAGCTGATGCACGAGTTTAAGAAGGGGACGGTGGAGGGATTATCCGAGGTTTTAGACGCCATCTATATAGAAAATATGGTTGCACATCACCTGTCGTACTCCGTCGTCCTGGAGTTGGTCAGCGCCGTCCGCAATACCATACTGCGGGGAATGCAGGGCGCCATGTCGCGGGAGGAGCGGGCTAATTTAGCACAGCAGTTAAATGCCTCGACCTTGGAGGATTTATTTCAGCTTATTTTGTCGAGCAAGGAGCAATATGCGGAGAGAAAAGCCGCGCAGTCGGAGGAGAAAGATCGTAAGCTAAAAGATAGAATTGAAGAATATATGGATCTCCATTATCAGGATAGCGACGCATCGATCCATGATTTGTCCAGTTCCATTGGGATGAGCGAGACGGCGATCTACCAATTCTTTCGTGATCATATGGCGTGTACCTTTGCTGATATGCTGGAACACAAGCGGATACAGGAGGCGTGCAAG
>CAUFVC010000103.1:0-7253 GCA_959029275.1 uncultured Eubacteriales bacterium
GAAATGATCGAATATTTACACAACCTTGGCTATGAGACGACCTGCAATATTATGGCAATCTCCCAGGCAAATTTAGATCAGGTGGAACAGGCGTTGGAGATGATCACAGCTTCCAGCGTCGATGTTATCTATCTCGTCGACAGTTATGGGTCGCTGTATCCGGAAAATGCGTCGGAACTCGCCCAGCTTTATCTCGCCGCCGCAGAGAAGACGGGGAAGAAGGTTGGGTTTCACGCGCACAACAATCAAAATCTGGCCTTTGCCAATACGATCGAAACGCTGTCCTACGGCGTGTCGTATCTTGACGCCACGGCGCAGGGCATGGGGCGCGGAGCGGGCAATTGTCCCATGGAACTCCTTCTCGGATTTCTTAAAAATCCGAAATATAACCTTTACAATCTATTGCTCTTCATCGAAAAGTATATGCTTCCGCTTAAGGAGCAGGGGATCGATTGGGGGTACGATCTCCAATATATGTTTACAGGTCAATTGAACCGCCATCCCCGTGAGGCTATTGAGTTTACAGCTAACAAGCGCAGTGATTATTCGGAGTTCTATAAATCTTTGCTGGAAAATTATTAATCTACATCGGTAATACCGATCTGCCACATTTTTTCTACATCGGTGGGATATAATAAAAGGACTGGAAGGTCATGAGATTTTCTCCGACACAACGGTAGAAAAGGGAGGTTCCTATGAAAGAACATACGCCCCAAAGCAGCAAAGCAGTGTTGGCACAGATGGTATTGCCGAACCAGACGAATCCCGGCGGGAAGATCCACGGCGGTGAGATCATGAAGATGATGGACAGCGCAGCCGGTGTAGCGGCGCAGAAATACGCCCGGAGCAATGTGGTCACCGCGAGAGTGGATGAGCTTATCTTTCACAAGCCGGTTACCATCGGGCAGCTTGTAACCTGTCAGGCGCAGGTGATCTATACCGGCAATACGTCTATGGAGGTCTTTGTTATGGTGGAGGTGGAGGATCTTATTGATGAACAGGAGTCCTTCATCGCCCAAACTGCTTTTTTTACAATGGTATCCCTGGATGCCAACGGACGGCCCCAGAAGGTTCCCCCCATTGAGATTGACCCGGAGGACGCCTATTCCTGTAAGCTCTATGAAGAGGGGAAAAAGCGGCACGAGATCATTCATCGGAGAAAAAATGAAAATTCAATCCGATTTCGGGAAGAATGAAATGCTGCCGTTCTGGAAATCCTACTTTCGAGGTTTGTATAAAGGAGGATTTTTCTATGGACTTAGAAGAGAGGCGGGATCTTCTCAATGAGAAGATGGCGGAACAGATCGAGATTTTGCCAGGGCGGTCAATGGATGAAGCGCAGATCGGCTGGACGTCGAAGCATGTAAAAGAGTATTTGTCTCACAGAAGGAAGGCATATATCACCACATCCCCGGATCCGGACACGGTGATCATCACCACATCCAACATGATGTTTACTCTGGACAAGAAGAAAGATTATGTACACCGCATCTCAGTCTATGACGATTTTCGAGGGCGGTTTCAGGGCGTCGGCCTGGGTTCCAGTGTGCAGGATGTCTTGAATGTAACGGGAGAGATTAAAGACGATGGCGGTGTTTATGTGATACCGGGCTGTCCGGGTATCTGTTTCGAGGCCTCTGAGGAGGGCTATGATTCTATGATGAGTCCTATCGTCTGTTTTTCCATTGTAGATGAAGCGTATTACCAATAAAATGACATTTATTTCCCAGGAAATAGATTTTTTGACAAAAATAGACCGCGGTATTTGACAGGGAATGTCAGACCGCGGTCTATTTTTTTGATGGTAACTTTTTTAAACTAAGAATTGCGATTCCTAGGAATTCGTGCTATACTAAGACCCTGAGAGAAGTAGCGATAAGGAGTGCAGAGAATGCTAAATATAAAAAACTGGAAACGATGGGGGATCGCCGTTGGGATATTGATGTCCCTGATCTGTTTTACAGCCTGCGGCGGTAAGAGTAGAGACGATTCCAGTGACATCCGGTTTTCGGAGTCGGAGCAGGTGGAGAGCCATTCCATCGAGGAATCATCGGAGATAGTGCCGGCCACAGAGGAGGATGAGATCCTGGAGGACAGCGAAGAGGACTCGACTGTAGGGGAGACATGGGAAACCGAAGAGTCGGAGGAGGAAAGTTCACAGGAGTCATCGTCAGTTCCTGTGGAGCCGGTTAAGAAGAAAAATCCTTACCTCATCAAGGTCAATAAACAGATGAACTGCGTAACCGTATATGGACTGGACGAAAAGGATGAGTACACCATCCCTGTCAAGGCCATGATTTGTTCAACCGGTTCGGGCACGCCGCTGGGGACCTTTAAGACCAGCGACCGGTATCGGTGGAAGATCCTGGATGGCGACGTATGGGGACAATATTCGACACGCATAACAGGGCATATTTTGTTTCACTCGGTTCCCTATAATCAGAAGGACAATACGACACTCAAATGGAATTACTATAATAAATTGGGAACTACGGCATCCGCTGGCTGCGTCCGTCTAACGACCATCGACGCCAAATGGATTTTGGACAATTGTCCTAAGGGGACTACGGTGATAATCTATAATGACTCAGATCCAGGCCCGTTAGGAAAGCCTTCCGCCTTAAAGTTGCCTGCTGGTACGGGATGGGATCCCACAGACCCGGATTCTGCCAACCCATGGAAATTGAAGGAAGCGTCGCTCAAAGGTGTGTCAGACAAAACCATCGAGTATGGCGGCAGCGTCGATGTGATGTCCGGTGTGAAAGGGTTAGACAAATGTGGCAATGACATTACGGATTCCGTCGCGGTATCCGGCGCGGTAGATGCCAATACTCTGGGAACCTATACTGTGACGTATACCGTGACAGATATCACAGGGAGCACGGCCACAGCCCAGGCGGTGTTTACGGTCCAGGATACGGTATACCCGGCGATTACCATGAATCGCGTCTTTATAGAGGAATTGGAAGAATTCAATGAGGATATAGCGCTGAAAATGGCGGAGGCCAGCGATAAAAGCAGCATCCAATCCTTTACCGCTGCGGTTGAAGCCCAATCTCCTTGGAGCTATGCCGTGACGTATACGGCCACAGACAAGAACGGATTGACGCAGACTTTGCAGCAGACGATTGAGCGTGACCACTATGGGGAATTGACAGGCGTTGAGGACCGAACGGTGACCTCTGAGGCACAGGTGACAGACGTATCCCACATCCAAGGAAAGGATAAGGGACAGGAGGCCGCCGTCGAGGCGAAAATCGAGAACAGTGAGGGAAATCGGTATACCGTCCGATATGAGGTTGTTGGAACGAAAGCGGTGCAGACTGCTGTGATAACACTGGAGGAAGAAAGCAAGTCTGAGTCTGGGGACAACCAGGACGAAGATGGGACCCCCTCAGACTCCGCAGAAGAAATTGGAGCATGAGATATGGAACGAATTGTTCAATCTTATCGAGAGATCGACACATACCAGCTGGGCGTAAAGTTGGGGAAACAGGCCAAACCGGGGGATATCCTCTGCCTTACGGGGGATCTGGGAACAGGAAAGACCGCCTTAGCAAAGGGGATTGCGGCAGGTCTTGACATTGGGGAGGATATTGTCAGCCCTACCTTTACCATCCTCCACGAGTACAGTGGCCGATTGCCGCTGTATCATTTTGATGTGTACCGGCTGGAAGATGGGGAGGCCCTGTGGGACATTGGATTTGATGAATATTTGGATCGAGGTGGCGTTTGTCTGATTGAGTGGGCGGATCAGATTTCCGAGTATATCCCGAAGGAAGCGCAATGGCTGCACATTGAGAAGGACCTATCCAGGGGAACGGAGTACAGAAAAATTACCATACGGGGAGGGAATGACCAGTGATTGTACTGGCAATCGAGGCATCGGCTCAAGTGGCGAGTGTGGCGGTGCAGAGGGATGAGATGCTGCTGGCGGAACAGATGATCAATGGTAAGCTGACCCATTCCGAGACGTTAATGCCTATGGTTCAATCCGTTATGTGCCAGGCGGAGCTAGAACCGGCAGAGCTAGATATGCTGGCGGTGACAGTGGGACCGGGCTCCTTCACAGGGCTTAGAATCGGTGCCGCCACTGTAAAGGGCTTAGCCCTCGGTCTGGATATTCCGGTGATGCCGCTGCCGACCTTAGAGGTTTTAGCCTATGGAGCGGTTTTATCCGACGGGCAGATTGTGCCGATTATGGATGCAAGGCGAGGACAGGTTTATGCGGCGCTGTACCGCCGGGAGGATGGCACGCTGCGGTGTGTCGAGGAGGCGGCTGTGCTGACGGTTGAAGACCTGGCCCAGCGGCTGGGGAGGCAGGAGGGCCCCTGTATTTTAGTGGGGGATGGGGTGCCAGCCTATGGAGAGAGGCTTAGGGAAATGCTGGGCTCGCGGGTAAAGGTAGCGCCGCCCCATCTGCGCTATCTGCGGGCGGGGGCGGCGGCAGCGCTGGCGCTGGCGCATTGCCGGGAAGGAGTTTTGCCGGTCCGCGGCGACGACATAGCGCTGGCCTATCTTCGAAAGCCGCAGGCAGAGCGGGAGAGGGAAGCGAGATTGCGGCGAGAGGCGTTCCAATGAGGCATCAAATTCGGCCGATGACGTTGGACGATGTGGAAGCCGTGGCCCAACTAGAGCAGGTATGTTTCTCCATGCCTTGGTCCCGGGAAGCCCTTGTACATGAATTGACAGGCAGCCACGGGGCGCATTATTTGGTTGCGGAGGCAGAAGGAGAGATCATTGGATACGGAGGCTTCTGGCAAATATTTGACGAGGCGCATATTACGAACATCGCGGTCAATCCAATATGGCGGCGTACAGGAGTGGCCTCTGATATTTTGCAGGGCATGGATGTCTGGTGCGAGAGCTTGGGGATTCAATATTTAACCTTGGAGGTCCGATCGAGCAATCTTGCCGCCCAGGCGTTGTATGAAAAGCATGGCTTCTATTCGGCGGGAATCCGGCCCGGATACTATGAGAAGCCGAAGGAAGATGCCAATATCATGTGGAAAAAGCGGTAGGAGGACAGAATGATACGTCATAATTTTGATCAGGGCTGGACTTTTTATTTGCAGGCGGAGACAGATCCTGAGGTGGACTATGGGCTATTGAAACATCAGGAGGCGTCGCTGTTTGCTTCCCGACGTTTCGACAGTTCCTCATGGCAAAAAGTTGAACTGCCCCATGATTGGGGCATTGCGTTGCCTTTTGACCGCAATGCGGATCCTTCCCATGGACATCGCCCGATTTCGGAGCAGAAGGGGAATTTTGCGGATGGAAATGGCACACCGCTGCGGACCAAAGCCTATCCCATCGGGTGGTACCGAAAGAATTTTGTGATGGATGAGGATAAACGGGACCGCCGCTTTATCCTTGCCTTTGAAGGCGTATTTCGGGATTGTATGGTGTGGGTAAACGGGGCGTATATCGATGGCCATCGGAGCGGCTACACGGGATTTTCTCTTGATATCACAGACCAAATCGCATTCGGGGAGAGCAATTCCGTTGCGGTGCGGGTGGATGCGTCCCAGTATGAGGGCTGGTGGTACGAGGGCGCTGGCATTTACCGCCATGTGTGGCTGTATGAGGCTGATCCAGTTCATATCCCGCTGGAGGAGACGTATATTCGGGCCTTTGTTTCCGGGGATGTATCCATCCACACGAAAGTGAGCAATCAATGGGAGCAACCCGGCGTCTATGAGGTGGAAGCCGCCGTGACAGCGCCCGACGGGCGGAAGCTCTGTCTTGGAGTGGAGGAGGTCCAAGCCGATCCATGGCAGGTGGTGGACGTACAGCTGTCAGGCGTGATTTCCCATCCGATTTTGTGGGAGCTGGACAATCCTAAGCTGTATACCCTGACGCTGACCATCTACCGGGAGGGAATCCCGCTGGACCAGGAGACTACGAGCTTCGGATTTCGTGATGTTGTGTTTGACGCGGAAAACGGGTGTTTCTTAAATGGCCGGCACATCGAGATCCAGGGCGTTTGTGTTCACCAGGATTTTGCGGGGGTGGGCGTGGCTTTGCCGGACAGGATTGTGCAGTACAAGATCGAAAAATTAAAGGAGATGGGCGTCAATGCCTACCGGTCGTCCCATCATCCGCCGTCGCCGGCCCTTTTGGACGCCTGTGACCGGCTGGGTATGCTGGTGATGGATGAACACCGGCAGACTTCCTCGACGCCGGAGGGGCTTAGGCAGCTGACGGCGCTTGTGAAGCGGGATCGAAATCATCCATGTGTTATTTTATGGTCCATCGGCAATGAAGAACATCAGATACAGTCCAATGGATTCGGGGAGCGGGCGGCGAAGACTATGATCCGAACGATTCGCCAGCTGGATGATACGCGCGCTGTCACCTACGGGGGGAATAATGGCGGTGACTTTGAGGGGATCAATGGGATCGTGGACGTTCGCGGCATCAACTATATCCGGCTGGTGGGGGACGTGGATGCCTACCATGCCGCGCATCCCGGTCAGCCTATCATCGGCTCAGAAGAGGCCAGTGTCGTAATGGCGAGGGGGATTTACAAAACGGATCTGCAAACTGGCTATGTCAGCGCATACGATGAAAATACGATGTCCTGGGGGTCAACGGCGGAGGGGTGGTGGAAATTCTACCATGCGCGCCCTTACCTGTGCGGCGCTTTTGTCTGGACTGGATTTGACTATCGCGGTGAACCGTCACCTTTTGTCAATCAAGATAGCTGTTCCAATTTTGGAATCATGGATTTATGCGGGTTCCCCAAGGATGTCTACTATTACTACAAATCCTGGTGGACGGCGGAGCCGGTGCTGCACCTTATGCCACACTGGAATCATACGCCAGGGGAGCTGGTTCGAGTGGTGGCGTATACCAACTGCGATGCCGTGGAGCTTTGGCTGAATCAAAGGAAAATTGGCGAGCAGAGGGTGGAGCGGGATGGCTGTGCCCGCTTTACCGCTACATTTGAACCAGGCGAGTTGATGGCTGTGGGGTATCAAGGCGGGAAAGAGATCTTGCGGGACATCCGCGTGACGGCGGAAGAACCAGCGGTCATCCGGGTTCAATCTGACCGAAGCGAAGTTGCCGCTGACGGTGATGTGGCCATCCTGACAGTACAGCTGGAGGATGCCCACGGCGTGCCAGTGCCCCACGCGGATCGGTTGATTTATTTTCGTGTTCAGGGCGGTGTCCCGATCGGTGTCGGCAATGGGGACCCCGTCAGCACAGAGCCGGAGGTGTTTCCGGATCTTGTGGAGGATCGCCCTCTC
>CAUFVC010000104.1:0-7248 GCA_959029275.1 uncultured Eubacteriales bacterium
ATGAAAGACGGGGACGTGGTGCTTCTGGAAAATACCCGGTATCGCAAGGAAGAAACCAAAAATGAGGATGCTTTCAGCAAGGAATTGGCGTCCCTGGCCGACATCTTTGTCAACGACGCCTTCGGAACGGCCCACCGCGCTCACTGCTCCAACGTAGGTGTGACCAAATATGTGGAGACCTCCGTCGTGGGGTATCTCATGGAAAAAGAGATCAATTTCCTTGGAAACGCCGTAGACAACCCTGTGCGCCCCTTTGTCGCCATCCTGGGCGGTGCGAAGGTATCCGATAAGATCAACGTCATCAACAATCTTCTGGAAAAGGTTGACACTCTGATCATCGGCGGTGGAATGGCGTACACATTCCTGAAGGCACAGGGAAAAGAGATTGGAACGTCCCTGCTGGAAGCTGACAAAATCGAGTATGCGCTTGAGATGATTGAAAAGGCGAAGGAGAAGGGCGTGTCCCTGCTGTTGCCCGT
Organism: uncultured Eubacteriales bacterium; assembly: GCA_959029275.1. Taxonomy (GTDB): domain Bacteria; phylum Bacillota; class Clostridia; order Lachnospirales; family Bianqueaceae; genus Bianquea. The sequence continues at coordinate 480 of CAUFVC010000104.1, forward strand.
TGACAATCTGGTGGCGAAAGAATTTAACAACGACGCAGAGTATCGCGTTTCTGAAAATGGAATGAATCCTGACGAGATGGGGCTGGATATCGGACCGAAGACGAGAGAACTCTTTGCCGGTGCTCTGAAAAATGCGAAAACCGTGGTGTGGAATGGGCCCATGGGCGTATTTGAGATGCCGAATTTCGCAGGCGGCACCATTGCCGTGGCCAAGGCGCTGGCGGAGATCGATGCCACGACGATTATCGGCGGCGGCGATTCGGCGGCGGCGGTCAATCAGCTGGGCTTCGGGGATAAGATGACACACATCTCGACCGGCGGCGGCGCGTCCCTCGAATTCCTGGAAGGGAAAGAACTGCCCGGCGTTGCGGCCATCGCAGATAAAGAATAAGGAGGAATTTCACTCATGCGGAAAGTGATCGTTGCGGGAAACTGGAAAATGAATAAAACGCCTCGTGAGGCTGTCGAGCTGATTGAAACGCTGAAGCCCTTAGTCTCGGAGCGCGAGGATGTGGAGGTCGTCTTCTGCCCACCCTTTATTTCCCTTATGGTGGCGGTGGAGGCTGTAAAAGGCACCAACATCAAGATCGGCGCCCAGAATATGTATTTTGAGGAGAACGGCGCTTACACGGGCGAAGTAGCGCCTGATATGATCGCAGAGTGCGGCGTTGAGTATGTGATTCTCGGACATTCGGAGAGACGCCAGTACTTTGGAGAGACAGACGAATCCATTAACAAAAAGGTGAAAAAAGCCTTTGCCCATGGATTGAAACCCATCATCTGCGTGGGGGAGACGCTGGAGCAGAGAGAGCAGGGGATCACAGAGGATTTGGTCCGGCTTCAGACCAAGATTGCGCTGAAAGATATTTCGAAGGACGATGCGAAAAAAGCTGTCATCGCCTACGAGCCTGTGTGGGCTATCGGGACCGGAAAGACGGCGACGAGCGTTCAGGCGGAGGAAGTCTGCGCGGCCATTCGAAAGGTTCTGAGCGAAATCTATGACGAAGAGACTGCCGGGGAGATTCGCATTCAATATGGCGGAAGCGTCAACGCTGGAAATGCGGCGGAACTGTTCGCCATGCCCAATATCGATGGCGGCTTGGTGGGCGGAGCCAGCCTGAAAGCTGATTTTGCCAAAATCGTAAATTATTGAGGAGCGTCTGCATGAGCAAAAAACCAACTGTTTTAATGATCCTGGATGGTTTTGGCCTCAATGACCGCGCGGAAGGAAACGCGGTCAAGCTCGCCAAAACTCCAAATTTTGATAAGCTGCTCACGGATTGGCCTTGGGTCAAGGGCGGAGCCAGCGGACTGGATGTGGGGCTACCCGACGGGCAGATGGGCAATTCCGAAGTCGGGCATCTGAATATCGGCGCCGGCCGCATCGTCTATCAGGAGCTGACTCGAATCACCAAATCCATCGAGGACGGAGATTTCTTTGAAAATCCGGCTCTGGTCAAAGCCATGGACAATTGCAAGAGACACGACAGTGCCCTGCACTTGTTGGGGCTGCTGTCAGACGGAGGCGTTCACAGCCACAACACCCATCTCTATGCCCTTCTCCGGATGGCAAAGGCCCAGGGCTTGACCAAGGTCTATGTCCATTGCTTTTTGGACGGGCGCGACACCCCTCCAACCTCCGGGCTTGACTATGTGAAAGAGCTGGAGGCGGAGATTCAGAAGATTGGGGTCGGCCGTATCGCCACTATTTCAGGCCGCTATTACGCTATGGACCGCGATAACCGCTGGGAGCGGGTGGAGAAAGCGTACAACGCCCTGGTCTATGGCAAGGGAGAGAGTGCCAGTTGTCCTGTCTGCGCTGTGGAAGCCTCCTATAAGGCGGAAATCAACGACGAATTTGTTCTTCCAACAGTGATTATGGAACAAAACAAGCCAACAGCGACGATCCAGGCGCAGGATTCCGTCATTTTCTTCAACTTCCGCCCTGACCGCGCCAGACAGCTCACAAGGGCGCTGTGTGACGAATCCTTCGCGGGATTTCAGCGGGAATGGTTCCCGCTGGAGTATGTCTGCTTTACCGAATACGATGTGACCATCCCCAACAAGGATATTGCCTTCGAGAAGGAATCGCTTCAGTGCATTTTCGGGGAGTATATCTCATCGAAGGGGTTGAGGCAACTGCGGCTGGCAGAAACGGAAAAGTACGCCCACGTTACGTTTTTCTTCAATGGCGGCGTCGAAGAGCCGTATCCCGGCGAAGATCGGATTCTGGTCCCCTCTCCGAAGGTTGCGACCTACGATCTTCAGCCCTCCATGAGCGCTGTCGGCGTCTGCGATAAGCTGGTTGAAGCCATCCGGTCGGGGACATATGATGTGATTATCATCAATTTTGCAAACCCGGATATGGTAGGGCACACCGGCATTTTGGAGGCGGCGATTGAAGCTGTGGAGACGGTGGATGTATGCCTGGGCAGGGCAATGGAGGCGTTGCTGGCTGTGGATGGCCAGATGTTTCTGTGCGCGGACCACGGCAATTCCGAGCAGCTCGTGGATTATGAGACAGGCGAGCCCTTTACTGCGCATACGACCAATCCAGTCCCCTTTGTGTTGGTCAACTATGAGCAAGGGGTGACGCTGCGGGAAGGCGGTAAGCTTGCGGACATCGCGCCCACCCTTCTGGATATGATGGGATTGGAGCAGCCGAAGGAGATGACGGGCCAGTCTCTGCTGATTCGCCCTTAAAGTTTTCGAAAAGGATTCTCAGCTCAACTTGAACTGAGGATCCTTTTTTCCTGTGAAAGGACCTGTGGACTTGGTTTGCATATTTATCGCAAAATTTTCCATACTAATTTCATGGTGCCAGAGGATAGGGCATACAATAGAAGTCAACAGGCGAGAAGGAGTTTGATCGAATGAGACAAAATATCGCAATACGAGAGATCCATGCCAGAGAAATTCTGGATTCCAGGGCCAATCCAACCGTTGAAGTCGATGTGATAACGGAGGACGGAACGCTGGGCCGCGCCGCTGTGCCGTCGGGCGCTTCCACAGGGGAGCATGAGGCGGTGGAGCTTCGGGACGAGGAGCGGCGCTACGGCGGAAAAGGCGTGCAGAAAGCGGTGTCAAACGTGAACACTGAGATCCGCGATGCGATCCGAGGAATGAATATACTGGATCAGCCGGCGATCGACGCGGCCTTGATCGCGTTAGACGGCACGCCGAACAAAAGCCGTCTGGGCGCCAACGCTATTCTAGGCGTTTCCCTGGCCGCTGCCCGCGCCGCGGCGGATGTACTGGGAATGAGTCTGTATCAGTATATTGGCGGCTGCAACGCCAAGGTTTTGCCGGTTCCCATGATGAACATTTTAAATGGGGGCGCCCATGCGGACAATACGGTGGATTTGCAAGAGTTTATGATCATGCCGGTTGGCGCCGCCAGCTTCCGGGAAGGGCTTCGGATGTGTGCGGAGGTCTATCAGCAGCTGAAGAAAGTCCTGCACGGGAAAGGGCTGTCCTCGGCCATTGGGGATGAGGGCGGGTTCGCGCCAAACCTAGCCTCATCCGAAGAGGCGCTTGCGCTCCTGCTGGAGGCGGTGGAAAAAGCGGCCTACGAGCCGGGGCGGGATATTCGCTTCGCCATAGATGCCGCCTCCTCCGAGATGTATCAGCCGGACAAAAAAGCGTATTATTTTGCCGGGGAGAGCAAAATGCGGGGGGAGGAAATCTACCGCACAGGGGAAGAGATGGTCCAGTACTATCAAAATCTGTGTGATAAATTTCCAATCATTTCCCTGGAAGACGGGCTAGATGAAAATGACTGGGACGGATGGAAACTGCTGACCAGCCGTCTTGGAGACCGAATCCAGCTGGTTGGCGACGATCTGTTTGTGACCAACACACAGCGGTTGGAAAAGGGGATCCAAGAGAAGGCAGGCAATTCCATCTTGATCAAAGTCAATCAGATCGGGACCCTGACAGAGACGCTCAATGCGATTGAGATGGCGAATCGGGCAGGGTATACAGCCGTGGTATCGCATCGGAGCGGGGAGACGGAGGATACCACCATCGCGGATATCGTGGTGGGCGTCAACGCGGGGCAGATTAAGACCGGCGCGCCGTGCCGGTCCGACCGCACCGCAAAGTATAATCAACTGCTGCGCATAGAAGAAGAGCTTGGAAAGAGTGCAGAGTATTGGGGACTGAAGGCGTGGTTTAACCTGCGCTGATGAGTCTCACAGCGAACAGAACCGCCCACTGGGCGGTTTTTGTTTTCTTCAGAGCAAAAAGGTCTTGCCTGCCATGACAATTTACGGTATACTAGAGCTATCCTACCGCAAACAGGAGAGGAACAATGGGTTGGACCTATGTGGACTTATGGGTTTCATTATTTGAATCCCTGTTATATATGGAATTTGTGACCCGCTACAACGGGCTAAAGTGGAATCGCAGGATCAGCGCCACAGCGTTTATCACCGTCTCAGTCCTGATCTATACTCTAGTCGTGGTGGCCGGCTATCAGCAGTTTGCGCCGGAGGCTAAGCTATTTATCCGGACCGGCATGGTGTTTTTGTACGCTCTGTACTTCCTAGGAGGTTCCATGGCGGGGAAAATCATGTCCTGTCTCTTTTTTCCGCTATCCCTTGTGACATCCCAAGTTCTGGTCGCCATCTTCGCCGGCAATATTCTGAACATCAATCTCAGTCTTCTCCTGGAAGGGCAGGGCCTTTTTCACTCCATTGTCACAGTCTTGGCGGAGGTCTTTTTATACTATGCGACCAGGGTATTTTTGCGGTTCAAATACGTTGGCCGGTATCCGTACAATAAGCTGCACGTCGTCATCGTATCGCTAATTCCGGTCATTACCATCCTTTTTATGGTTGTGATCATGGATGCGGCCATAGACAACCAGATCCGGGATTTAAATTCTCTATATCTGATTATCTCCGTTCTCGGCGTGCTGGTGATCAACATGACAATGTTCTATCTGTTCAGCAAGCTGGGCAAGGAGGGACAGCTCGCGCTGGAAAACAGATTGCTCCGCCAACAGAACAAATTTGAGCGCAAAAATATGGAGGACCTGAAGCGATTCTATGATCAGACCCGAAATATGAAACATGAGATGAAAAATCACCTGCTGTATATCGCCCATGGGCTGGAGGAGGGACATATCCCGGAGACTCTTGCGTATATTGAGGAATTGCAGGGGAAGATCAATCAAATTCAAAACTATGTCCACACGGAAAATGATTTCCTTAATTTTGTGCTCAATACCCGGCTGTCTGTAGCGGCAGAGCAGGCGATCCCGGTGAAGGTTCAGATCGAGGATACGGATTTCACTTTTATGGAGCGGATGGATCTGCATTCGCTCCTGGGAAATATCCTGGATAACGCCATGGAAGCCAGTGTGAAGCTGCCAGCATCCCGGCGGGATGTTGGGCTGGAGCTGTCGGTGAAGAGAGGCTATCACAGTATACTCGTGCGCAATCATATTCAGGATAGTGTGCTGGCTGAGAATCCTCACATGTCCACTTCGAAGAAGGACGTGATGAATCACGGCATCGGGGTGACCGTAATCCGGAAGATCGCGGAGCGGTATAAAGGTCATGTTGATTTCTATGAAAAGGATGACTATTTTTGCGTCCAGGTTTTGCTCCCAGCCCGCGGAGAACCCCAAGCAGCCAGCTTAAACGAAAGAGAGGCAGATCGATAGATGAACTTTTCCATTGCCATCTGCGATGACGATGCGGCGATGACGCAATATCTCGGGGAGAACATTCAGATTGAATTTTCCAAGCAGAATCGGATCTGTACCCCTCATCTCTTCACCGATCCGCGCAAGCTTATGGAACAATTGGCGGTTGCGGCGTATCATATGGTCTTTTTGGATATGGATATGCCCGGCATCACAGGATTCGATATCGCCAGAGAAGTGGTAGCGCGCCATCCGCAAACTCTGATCGTGTTTGTGACGAGCCACGAGGAATTGGTCTTTCCATCGCTGCAATATCATCCGTTCCGCTTCATTCGCAAGCGCTTCTTTTCCACCGAAATTCAGGAGGTGGTATCCTCCGGGATCACGTCGCTGGAGGAATCCGGGCAGCTTATGGAAATCAAAACCACCGGCGGCCCCATCTATCTATACAAAAATGAGATCGTATATTTCGAGAGTGAGCGCAACTATCTTATGACGGTGACGGAGACAGAGACATATCGAAGCCGGGAGAGCATCGGACATAAAGAGAGGGAACTGAAAGATTCCGGCTTCATTCGAATACACAGCGGCTATTTGGTCAATCAGCGCTATATATACGCCTTTGAGTCGGATCAGGTCAGATTGCGCAGCCAAACCGTCCCATCTCCGCCCTTGAGCCGGCACAGGCGAGACAGCGCCATCAAAGAATTTCAAAAATATTTGCGGTAAAACGGAGGATGTAGTGCCCTATGAATAGTCATGGAGGAAATGTGTGGGATTTTAAGGATCCGCCCCTTCTCGATTACAGCTCCAACATTAATCCCCTTGGCATTCCCGATAGCTTTCGGAAAGCCATGTTGCAGTATATGGAGGAATTCACGAGATACCCGGATCTCCAGTACCGGGAGGTGAAGCAGAGCGTAGGGCGGTATCTGTACCCGGGGAGCGCGGAGCCGGATGTCTCGGTCGTTCTGGGAAATGGGTCCGCAGAAATCTTTTATAAGGCCATGACATGGCCCTCCATAACGGACGTGGTGATTAGCGTTCCCACCTTTAACGAATACGCGAGAGCCGCTTCCTTTGCCGGAAAGCCCTGTACGGCTGTGCCATTGAAGG
>CAUFVC010000105.1:0-7234 GCA_959029275.1 uncultured Eubacteriales bacterium
ATTTTCTATAAAGAGGATCGTATCCCCGGACAAAACGGCGCTCATCACAGTGTTGAAATCGTCGGACTCCTTCACATCCGCCGTGGCGACTCCGGAATCTTTTAGAAATGTAATAAAGGATTTATTGGTTGGCGTCTGCATATGCTGCTCATGGGTATAGGCCAAAAATTGCTCTAAAAGGGATTCTTCGATCACTCTCCGATCCACCATCACATCGATGTAGGAGATGTAGATTCGGAATCCTCCGTCCCCTTCCAGCGGCATCAGCCGTTTTACTACGTCGTCACAGTCCTGCAAAAGCATCTCATAATTCTGTATATTTTGCTCTAAAACATTTGACATGGACAGCGTAATCGTATTCTTTCTCGTATGGGTTCGTATCATGCTCCGCGCTCCCTTCTTTTTTCGGAGTATGCCCATAATTTCATTTTCTAAACAATCCACTATGGCGCGGATCCCAAATCTGTGCTATACTAAGGGAAGACCATAAGGAGGAATCGATATGATCGAAAAAAAAATCCGGCCCATCTGGCCGATCTATGCCGCCGGAGGCGTCTGGATCCTCTGCGGCCTCATTTTTCCACTGTATACCCTGTGGGCCATCGTCGTAACGGCAATTCTGTCTTTGGCAGTGTATGGCATCTCCATGAAGCTGGCTCCGGCAAAGACGATCCTCGTACCCGACCCATCGCCATCCTTCCACACCGGCGAGGAGGAGGTTGACGCTCTGTTGACAGCCGCCCGCAAGGATTTGGACTCGCTGCATCTTCTCAACGATATGATCGAGGATGCCGCTCTATCGTCTCAGATCGAGCGGATGGAAAAAGCGGGCAGCGCGATTCTGGAGGAGATTCAGAAGAATCCCGCCAAGGGTCTTCGAATCCGCAAATTCTTTGTATACTACCTTCCAACGGCTGTAAAGGTCTTAACCTCCTATGCTAAGTTCAGCCGTCAGTCCAGCGCCGGCGCCAATACCAAGGAGCTTATGACACAAGTTGAGTCCAACGCCGCCGTCATCGCCGCCGCCTTCGAGCATCAGCTGGACAGCCTGTACACCGCGGAGGTTCTCGACATATCCGCCGATATTGACGTGCTAAAGGCAATGGCCCAGAGCGAAGGCTTGCCAGAAATGGAGGTTGGACATGAAACTTCTGCAAAATAGAAGGGTTGCCTGGGTTCTCGCCGTTCTGATGATGGGTATCTCCATTTTCGGCCTCGGCGGAATGAAGCTGAGCTTCGCCAGGCAAAAAGTGGTGACCGCATTTTTTACCGGACAGGATGGGTTTTCCCCCTATGATGATCTGATGAACCGCAGAGAATACGCATACAATCTGCTCCACATTGCGGAGGACGCTTCCCTGCAGGACACGCCTTCCTATACAGCCGCTCAGGCAGCCTGGCAGCAGCTCGATTCCGCTAAAACCCCGGAAGACTATTATGAGGCGAATTTAGCGCTACAGACGGCGATCGACGACCTCTACTCGGACCTTTCGTCTGGCGAATCTTTGGATGACAAGGCGAAGGTCATGGCGTCCAAGCAGTATTCTGACTTTTGCGGCCGCATGAGCAATTTGCAGTATGACGATTATTATAATGAGCTGGCGATACAGTATAATCAGCGCTGTAAGGGCTTTCCGGCCGGGCTTATCGCGTCGATCACCGGGAATGGCCCATTGCCAACTTTTCGAGAGGAGGAATCAAAATGAAACGCCGTATCGGAATTCTGTTAACCGCAATGCTTTTCATGCTTGCCCTTGCGGCGCCGGCATCCGCCAACGGGGTCGTCCCGAAACCCAACAACGGGTATGTGGTGGATGACGCGGGTGTGCTGAGCGCAGGTACGATGTCAGAGCTGAACTCTCTGGGGCAGATAACGGAAGCCAACACGGGGACAACGGTTGCCGTCATCACCGTGGACTATACTGGCACGTATGAGATTGATGCCTATGTGGATGAGGTGTTTTCCAGCTGGGGCATTGAAGATGGCCTGATCCTTGTCCTCAGCATCGGGGATGAAGACTACTATGCCATGCCCAGCGCGGGTCTTGGCCGCTATCTGACGTCCTCCGATATCCAGACGTTGTTGGATGACGAGCTGGAGCCGGATTTCGCTGTTGCAAACTATGATGAGGGCGTTCGGAGGATTTATTCCGCTTTTTGTGAAAAAATCGAAGATCTGTACGCGCAGTACGGGGAAGCCCCTGCCACAGAGCCTACAGCTCCGGCCAGCGATACGGGCCGCGGTTTTAGGTTTCTCGCTAGATTTGTTGGCTTCTTTATCCTGGTGATTCTCATAGTGGCCATTGCCGCTATCTCGACTTTCACCCGCCGGAGACGGAGATCTGTGATCTCACCGGGCCCTGTTCCACCCCCGAGACGGCCCATCTTTCACCATCACCCGCCTCGCCCAGGGCGGCATTCTCCCCCTCCTCCTCCGGGACCCGGTGGGCCTGGTGCTCCAGGGCCTGGGCCTGGGCGTGGGTCTGCGCCGGGAGGCGGTTTCGGTGGCGGCGGTAGCCGCGGGGGCGGTGCGGGCCGTTCCTCCGGCAGTTCAAGAGGTTCTTCCTCCAGAAGCGGCAGCTTTGGAGGCTTTTCCTCCGGGAGCCGCAGCTCTGGCTCCCGCGGCGGCGGTTTTGGCGGCGGCGGCAGCCGCGGAGGTGGCGCGGGCCGCTCCTCCGGTGGGGGCGGACGTGGAGGCGGACGCCGCTAGCGCCCATAATAAGTTTGCGAGGGGGAGTGTCTCTCCGGTGAATTGCCTGCCGGATCGACACTCCCTCTTATAATGTGCAAATCATAGCTCCCTCAACAGAAAAACGCTTTTCGTATTCCCGGAAGCTGCTTTCACCTCAACCAGCGTACATTTTCCCTTATACCGAATAACAAATTCTACTTCCAATCCGCTGTCTTTATGGAAATAGTACAGCTTACGCCCCATCTTGGCGAAAATACAATATTGTCAATCTCTAAAGAACCTTGAAATACGGAAGCGTAATCCGGGTTCTCAAAAAATTCAGATACACCACGTTCTTGTAATACTTGTCAAGAAAAGTACACCGGAGCAAAAAACGGCATAGCCAAAGGCTACACCGCTCTAAAAAACGACCGAAACGCTTGGATTGACAATTGCGAAGATGAATACCGCCAGCAAAGCGATAAGTATGCCAGAGATAAGGCCTGCCTTGACTTTTTTGGAGAGCGTTGACATCCCCTCTTCGGCTACTCCTCCACGGCGCTCAGCTTTTCCTGCTGATTGCGGATATGCTCCACGGCACACCGCCGCGCTTCCTCTAAATCTCGGCTCTCCATGGCTCGTATAATTGCCTCGTGCTCCTTGGCGATGGCGTCATGGTACGTGGGCTTGCGCAGGTATGTGACGCGAAAGCGTGACACCTGCTCCACCAGAGAGCCGATGATCTGTTGAAGCTTCTCATTGTCAGCCTTTGTAAAGATAAAATCATGGAAACGGGTATCCAATTCTACCAGTCTTGCCACGTCGCCCGCTGGAATGGCAGAGGCAAACTCCCCGTTGATCTTTTTCAGTTCCTCTATATCCTCAGATTGCATCCTTTTGGCCGCCAGCTCGACGCCCAGCCCCTCCAGGACCGCGCGGATTTCCAGGACATCCCCAATGTCTTTGCGGGTGATTTGGGCCACCTGTGCCCCCTTTCTCGGCAGCATCACCACAAATCCCTCCAGCTCCAGCTTGCGGATCGCTTCCCGGACCGGCGTCCGGCTTACGCCCATTCGCTCTGCCAGCGGGGTCTCCATCAACCGATCCCCCGGTTTCAGCTCCCCCGTTATAATAGCTTCCCGCAGCGCGTGAAACACCACATCCCGAAGAGGCTGATACTCCGAGATATGTAAAGTATCCAATCCGCTCATAGTGTATCTCCTCTCTGACTTGATTGTCCTTTGCCATATCTCCGGCGACCGGCAGGTGAATACACACGGCAGCACATCACCTGAAACCGCCAGGGATACTTTCCCTTACAGAAACGAACGGCCGCTCTGGCCTGATCGTATCTAGAAAACAGCCCAAACACGGTGGGCCCACTGCCGCTCATGGCGGCGCCAGCGGCCCCCATATGCAATAGATCGTCCTTGATCTGGGCGATAATGGGATACTCCTGAATCGCCGCAGGCTCCAACATGTTGACTAATTCCTGTCCAACCGCCGCCAAATCCCGTCTTTCAATGGCCGCCAACATCTTTCCCTCATCTGGCCTTTTCGTGACAGCCCCCTGGTCAAAATGTTCATAGGCCCATGGAGTGGAAATTCCAAAGTTGGGCTTGACCAAAACGATATGGGCGTCGGGCATGGGCTTTACCCGCTGCACCTTTTCCCCCCTGCCGGTAGCCAGGCATGTCCCTCCGATAACGCAGAAAGGAACATCGGATCCAATCTCTTCTCCAATCTGCATCATCTTCGCAGCGGATAGATTCAGACGAAACAGCCGATTCATTCCGCGGATGACGGCCGCAGCGTCCGCACTGCCGCCAGCCAACCCTGCCGCGATGGGAATTTGTTTTCCCAGCTCAATCAAAACCCCCTGTGGAATGGAAAACCGGTCCTGCATCAGTTTCGCCGCCCGGTATGCGATATTCTTCTCATCCGCTTTTAAAAACGGGACATTGCACGACACATGAATCTCTGGCGTTTGCGCTGCAACAATCCTCACATCATCCCACAGCCGCACGCTCTGCATCAGCATGGAAACCTCATGGTATCCATCCGGACGTTTATTGAAAACTTCGATGGTCAGATTAATCTTTGCATAGGCGCGCTGGTATACCGCTTTCGGCTGACTCAGTCCTGACATCTCCACCATCGTACCTCCCGCCCTCATCTTTGTATTTTGTATACTATTTATTATACCTGCATCCGCTCTTTTTTTCAATAGGTATTTTGAAAGGTTACCTATTTCCACCTTCCCAAAATTGTGGTAAAATGGAAGACAGACAAGGAAAAAGGAGGAGCGCCATGTTGTGTTTGAAAAAATGTGGAGGAATTATACTCTGTGTGATACTCTCCCTTACTATGGCCGCATGTGCGAGAAATGAATCAGAATCTTCTTCCATTGACATAGAAGAATCTACGGCTTTGAATTCCGATGCAACCATGCAGGATTCCGAATCTTCGCCGGCCGCCGAGAGTCAACAGGCTCCGTCAAGCCCCCCATCTGTTGAAATGGACAAGCAAGATACGGTATCCCATATTGTATCGGATATGTCACTGTATGACAAAATATGCCAACTTCTTGTTGTAACCCCTGAGAGTTTGACGGGGCAATCTCCTGTGACCGTTGCCGGCGACACGACGATGCAGTCGCTGCAAAACATGCCGGTGGGAGGGATCTTATACAGCAAGCAAAACTTTGTCACCCAAGAACAGGTGAAAGACATGCTCGCCAAGATTCAGAGTTATTCCAAGATTCCACTGATTCTCACTTGCGACGAAGAAGGGGGACGGGTAAACCGGCTCATGGACACCGTTGGAACAACATACATTGGCCCTATGCTTGATTACAAAGATCAGGGAGCGGATACCGCATATCAGAATGCTTATACCATAGCTTCCGATATGGCTTCCCTAGGATTTAATTTTGATATGGCTCCGGTTGCGGATGTGTGGTCGAACCCCGATAACACCGTAATCGGGGACAGGGCTTACAGCGATGATTTTCAACAGGCGGCTTCTCTGGTCAGTTCAGCTGTCCATGGATTTCACGCGGGAGGGATCGGGACAGCACTGAAACATTTTCCCGGACACGGAGATACCTCCGCCGATTCCCATTTTGGCGCCGTCTATATCACAAAGACGCTGGAAGAGCTTCGAGAGAATGAATTGTTGCCGTTTAAGGCGGGAATCGATGCCGGAAGCGATATGGTCATGATGGGACACCTGATTATATCAGACGTTGACGACCAACCCGCCCCTTTTTCATATAAAATCGTCACAGAATTGTTGCGCAATGAATTAGGCTTTGACGGCGTTATCATAACAGACGGCCTACAGATGGATGCCATGACGGAGTATTACAGCAGTGGTGAAATTGCCTGCAAGGCGATTTTGGCTGGCGTTGATATGCTATTATGCCCTGAAAATCCGCAGGAGGCTATCACCGCTCTACAAAATGCAGTGGAGAACGGAGATATCTCTGAGCAGAGAATCGATGAAAGCGTTGAGAGAATCTTGGCGATGAAAGCACAGAGAGGAATGCTACAAAAGTTTTTAACCAGATAATTATACGCTTTGATACTATGTGCATCAAGTTCACAATTCATTCAATTTCTCTAAAATAAATTTATTATATTTCTTTTATTTTTTTATATTTATCTATAGCATTATTTATAAATATGTGGTAATATGTATTTAATATTATGAGTAGGAGTTGATCGGCATGAAAATGAATGAAGTTGTTGGCATACTTCATGATGCATTTTTCTATGGCGTTGCCTTTTTTAATAAGAAAATTTTGAGTATGCATCCCGGTACAATAAATATCGATGAATCTGAGCGCCTTTTTCACTACAATAATCTAAGATCTACAGTTCATATACCCGATCCACCTGATTGTTTATTTCCCTTATTCTATATCGGTCCCTACAGACCTTGTGTCCTGAATGCTTATTTTAATAGCTACTGCGACTATTTCAACGGCACAATAGAGAACTTCTATTCTAAACTTCTTGATAAGTCGAAGTTCAAAAAATTTGTTATGAACTATTATTTCAGCGACAAATTTGATGAAAAGGAGTTGCAGAGGCTATATTTATCTGAAGGTGAAACCGTTTTGAGGGCGGCGACCATTCTCAGTCATGACGTAGATATCAAATATTATATGGATATGTTCTATCACTTCAATGACTTGGTTGATACGACAATCGAATTTTTCACTCAGCTTATCCCTTTCATTCAGGCATACCATTCTAAATATAAATCCGAAGCATTCGCTTCCATAGAGAAATTTATGTCAGTGGATACTCAGCGTCTGGTAAGAAAAAGCCTGATTAAAGAAGATGAGAACAGCGATGTCAAATTAAATAACCAGATATATACCATATGTTTTATAAATCCATATATCATTGCAAGTTATTGCGCCAACAAACAATACATCTTTATTCTTGGGATTAACTGGCCTATGACGGTTTCACAAGCACTTGATTACCATCATGTGACGATGCAATCTATCATGAACTCACTGGGGCATCCGATAAAGGTCGAAATTGTAAA
>CAUFVC010000106.1:0-7213 GCA_959029275.1 uncultured Eubacteriales bacterium
GAAAAGGAGGGGCGGCAGATTCAGCGCTCCGCCCACATAGGCGTATAGGTTTCCACAGTTTCCACCGATCTTCTCAGCTGCGCCATCCTCACAGGCGGCGATTCCGAGATCAGCCAGCTTTCCCTTGATGAAATCACAGATTTCCCGCTCTCCGAAGGAAGGGCTGTCGAAGGAAATAAGCTGCTCAAACAGACTCAGCAGACGGTCTCTGTTGATCATAGGCACCTCCCCTATAGCTGCTCTAGGGCACTTTTCACCATGTCGATAAAATAGCGATGCACCGTCAGATCCTCCAAAAGTTCCGGATGAAAGGCTGTAACGAGCTGATTTTTCTGCCGCGCCGCCACAATATGCCCCTGGACCTGTGCCAGGATTTCGGCGCCGCCCCATACGGATTCAATGTAGGGAGCGCGGATAAACGTCATGGGAATGACGCCCATTCCTTTCACCTCCCCTTCGGTATAGAAACTGCCGAGCTGGCGGCCGTAGGCATTGCGCACCGCGGTGATATCCATGGTCGCCAGGTGGGATCGATCGTCGTTTTTGATTTTCTTTGCGAGCAAAAGCAGTCCCGCACAAGTGCCGAATACGGGCAATCCCTGTTCAATGCGCTGTCTCAGCGGATCAAATAAACCCAGCTCCCGCAGCAGTTTCCCCTGCACCGTGCTCTCTCCGCCCGGGATGATAAGTCCATCCATGGGAATCTCCAAATCCTTTTTCTGCCTGATTTCAAACGAGGAAACGCCGAGTTGGGAAAGCATCTGTTCGTGCTCGATAAATGCCCCCTGCAAGGCTAGGACGCCAATCTGTATCATTATTTTCCTCTTTCCGCCATCAGAAGCTCGATTTCCTGCTCGTTGATGCCGACCATCGCCTCGCCCAGGTCTTCCGACAATTCCGCCAGCATTTTCGCGTCGGTAAAGTTGGTCACTGCCTTAACAATGGCGGCGGCACGTTTTTCCGGATTGCCGGACTTAAAGATGCCGGAGCCGACGAATACCCCCTCTGCCCCCAGCTGCATCATCAGCGCTGCGTCCGCAGGCGTTGCAACGCCGCCCGCGGCAAAATTGACAACCGGAAGCTTTTTATTCTCATGAACGTAGAGTACCAGCTCATAGGGGACCTGTAGCTGCTTGGCGGCATCAAACAATTCATCCTCCGCCATGGCGCCAATGCGGCGAATCTCCGACTGCATCAGCCGCATGTGGCGCACAGCCTGGACAACATCGCCGGTGCCGGGTTCGCCCTTGGTCCGGATCATAGACGCACCCTCATTGATGCGCCGCAGAGCCTCCCCTAAATCCTTTGCACCGCACACGAAGGGCACATCGAATTGGGTTTTATCGATGTGGTATCGATCGTCGGCCGGTGAGAGCACTTCACTCTCGTCGATGTAATCAATCTCGATGGCCTGCAAAATCTGGGCCTCGGCAAAGTGGCCGATACGGCATTTTGCCATAACCGGAATCGTCACAGCGTTCTGGATGCCCTTAATCATCTTCGGATCACTCATCCGGGATACGCCGCCTGCTGCGCGGATATCTGCGGGAATGCGCTCCAACGCCATTACAGCACAGGCCCCGGCTGCCTCAGCGATTTTGGCCTGTTCCGGCGTGGTGACATCCATGATTACGCCGCCTTTGAGCATCTGCGCCAAGTTTTTGTTCAGTTCAAATCGATTGTTTTTCATAGTCATGTGCTCCTTTTCATAAATTTTATACTATAATGAATCTTCACAGCTCCTCATGGCAAGGATTGTCCGCTCAATCAGCTCGTCCAGCGTCCAGCCCAGCATAGCCGCGCCGCGCTCTATAACATCCCGTGAACAGCCAGCTGCAAAATTTGCACTCTTGTATTTTTTCTTCACTGATTTTAATTCCAGATCTGAAACACTTTTGGACGGCCGCATCAAGGCCACCGCGCCGATCAGACCCGTCAGTTCGTCCACGGCGTACAGCACTTTTTCCATCTCATGCTCTGGCTCAATGTCCACGGTCAGCGCGTAGCCGTGACTGGCGGTGGCGTGGACGATCCGCTCGTCCACCCCCCGCTCCCGCAGAATTTCCTGTTCCTTAATACAATGTTCCTCCGGATACCGCTCAAAATCCAAGTCATGTAAAAGGCCGACGATGCCCCAAAACTCCTCATCCGCGCCATAGCCCAGCTCCCGGGCAAAATAGCGCATGACGCCTTCCACCGTCAGCCCATGCTTTAGGTGAAAAGGCTCACGATTGTATTCGTTCAGCAGCTCCCACGCCATTTCCCTTGTCAACGTTTCCATAATATTCTCCATTCCGGAGCGTCAGCGACGGGGCAACTTCTGCCATAAGAGCTATTTGTGGCGCTCCGGCACAAATAGCCGCGCGCCGGAAAGTTCAGATTTCCAGCCAGTTCCGCGCAGCACGGCAAACCAAACATATAAAACCTATGTAATTGATGTATATCATAAAGGAAACTCATATGCTTGTCAAGAGGTGTGTTAGAAAATTTTTCTAAAGAGGATTGACATACCGGGCACGCGGTGATATAATAACCTATAAATTAAATAGGTTTTATAAGTATTAAGAAATCGAGGGAAATCTATGAAACCAGTATCCATGACGCAGCGATGTCGATGTACACAGTACTATTTTAGCCGGCATACCCCATTATGAAAAGGAGAGACTTCACATGAAAACATTTGAACGGATTACAGATCTCATCGGCGGAACCCCTCTGCTAAAGCTGACAAACTATGGACGGCAGAAAGAACTTACCGCCACAATTTACGGTAAGCTGGAATATTTCAACCCGGCGGGCAGCGTAAAAGATAGAATCGCCAAGGCGATGATCGACGATGCCGAGGCAAAAGGAATTTTAAAACCAGGTTCTATTATCATCGAGCCCACCAGCGGCAACACGGGCATCGGCCTTGCAGCGGTGGCCGCTTCCAGAGGCTATAGGGTTATCCTCACCATGCCGGAGACCATGAGCATTGAGCGCCGCAATCTGTTGAAAGCGTATGGGGCGGAGCTTGTTTTAACTGAAGGCGCTAAAGGGATGAAAGGCGCCATCGCAAAGGCGGAGGAATTGGCGGCCAAGACGCCAAACAGTTTTATCCCAAGTCAATTCACCAATACTGCAAACCCGGCGGCCCACCGCAGCACCACCGGACCGGAGATCTGGGCGGACACCGACGGCAAAGTTGATATCTTTGTGGCCGGCGTAGGCACCGGTGGAACGGTTTCCGGCGTGGGCGAGTACTTGAAGAGCCAAAATCCCAATATCAAGGTCGTTGCTGTGGAGCCCGCAGGTTCTCCCGTGCTTTCCCAGGGTACGCCAGGCCCCCACAAGATCCAGGGGATCGGCGCTGGTTTCGTTCCGGAGACACTGAACACCGAGATTTATGACGAAATCATCGCCGTAGAAAACGAAGATGCCTTTGAAACTGGCAGGACGCTGGCTCGAAAGGAAGGACTGCTGGTCGGCATTTCCTCCGGCGCTGCTGTATTCGCTGCGACGGAACTGGCCAAGCGCCCGGAAAATAAGGGCAAGCTCATCGTAGTCCTGCTTCCTGATACAGGCGAGCGCTACCTTTCCACGCCAATGTTCGCGGAATAATTGTCCTGGCTGTACTGCTTTTAAAAAAGTTGTCCTTCCCCTGCTCCGCGTATCCCCTATCTTGAAATGTGCAGCGCCCTGGCGACATGGGACTTGAACGGCCTCGCGCGGTCGTCGTCCAAAAATGTCGCCGCCGCTGTGACAACAAGCAACGGCAGGCATCCGTATATACTTCGAATTCCCCAGAGCTGGAGACAGCACCATGCGTAAATTACCCCCGCATGAAAACAGAGCAGCGTACCCCCATAAAATTTAAATCTGCGCAGACTCTTTTCCTCGTGACAGCAGAGATAGTCTGTCAACCCAACAAAACATTGTCTCAGATTGTTGGTGGAGAAGATGGTGGCACTGTTAAAACCGGCAGCCTCCGTATATGCCTGCCATTGTACAGATGTTGCAAAAAACATAGGATACAGCGCTAGAACCGGATCGATTGTCTCCGGAATCTGCGCTAGGGACAAGCAGGCAATGACATCAATGAAAATCGCCACATAGCGAAAGTCAAATCTTTTAAGAAATCTGATTCCGACTGTGGCGAAAACAATGCCTATAATATAGCAAAGCGTCGCGCCAATGCGGATTAACAATGCGTGGGTGGAGCCGCTCAGGCCAGCCACCACAAGATAGATCAAATTGGAGGTCTCAGAAGAGCCGAACGTGGCATTTCTGGTCAGGAGCGCATAAACCCCAAAAAAGCCTCCCACCACAGCCATCGAATGATGCGCTATGGTCTCTCTTTTTCCCTTAGAATCCATTTACTTTCCCTCAATTATATGTGATGATACGATTGCGATTCTTATATCATATAATCGTTGGTATATCGCTCTCTCTGCTGGTCCAAGATATCCTGCAATGTAATGCCATCAAGATATTCGCAGATGACGCGCTTTAACCCCTGCCATACCGGAAGCGTAGCGCATTCGCCGCTGCGCTCACATTGATTGGGTTCCTCCTCCAGACAGGCAACGGGCGCCAAGCTGCCTTCCGTCAGACGCAATATTTCCCCTACGGTATATTGATCCGGCGACTTGGCAAGCTTATAACCTCCCTGAAATCCTCGATTTGTCTTCAGAATATCCGATCGATTGAAAACGGGAATGATCTGCTCTAAATATTTTTTGGAGATATTTTGACGCTGCGCTATATCTTTAAGCGCCACAAAACCGCAATTCTGGTGTTCTGCCAGATCAAGGAGCATCCGCAGCGCGTATCGCCCCTTCGTGGATATCTTCATAACGTCACCTCGTTATCATTTCATAGCCCTATAATACCATATTTATTATAGGTATTCAAGCATGGGAATTGTGACAATATCAATAGATTTCTGAAATAATTTTCTCCCGAAAGGGATCGCTTCGGAATGGAGAATGGTGTGAGTTTGGGGAATTCAAATTTTGATTGACAAACAAAAAGGCCTATGCTATATTACGTTTATAAAATCTATGTTTATGTACAAGATACAAGCCTTTTGAGAGCCTCGAGTGAAACGGCTCTTTTTTACTTCACGGACAACATCCCTGCGGACTGGGAGGAACGCTATGACACTACAGCAATTACACTATGCAATCATTATTTCAGAGACAGGTTCTCTGAATAAGGCGGCGGAAATTCTCTATGTTGCGCAGCCATCCCTGACCAGCGCAATAAAAGAGCTAGAAAAAGAGCTCGGCATCGTGATCTTTCACCGGAGCGGGCGGGGGGTAACGCTAACCAATGACGGCGTTGAGTTTCTTTCCTATGCGCGCCAGGTGTACCAACAGTATGAGTCCCTTTTGGACAAATATGGAAAGCTAGGAAACCTGAAAAAAAAGTTTGGCGTCTCCACGCAACACTACTCTTTTGCCGTAAAAACCTTTGTTGAGATGGTCAAAAGATTCAATATCTCCGAATATGAATTTGCCATCCGAGAGACCAAGACACGGGATGTTATTGATGATGTCAGCACGCTGAAAAGCGAAATCGGCATCCTCTATCTAAGCGATTTTAATCGAAAGATCATGCTGAAACTGCTCCATGCCAACGATCTTGAATTTCACAAGTTGATTGACTGCAACGCCTATGTCTATCTGTGGAAGGGGCATCCCCTTGCCGGCTGCACGTCCATATGCTTTTCACAGCTGGAGAGATATCCCTGCCTATCCTTTGAGCAGGGCGATACCAGCTCCTTTTACTTTGCTGAGGAAATCCTTAGCACAAATGAGTATCCCCGCATCATCAAAGCCTGCGACCGGGCTACCATGCTAAATCTAATGGTTGGGCTGAACGGGTATACTCTGTGTTCGGGCATCATCTGCGAAGAGCTGAACGGAACCGATTATGTGGCTGTCCCCTTTGAAGCCCCCGGCGATGATCTCTGTAGCACGATGGAGATCGGATATATTGTGAAAAAAAATGTGATCCTCAGCAAAATGGGCGAGATTTACATCGATGAAATTAAGCGGTATCTTCAGCGCTATGCTGCGGAAAAATGTTATAGAAAAAATCTATAGCTGCTTATTCCTATCACATATTAGACAAGAAACGAAGGATCGAGTACAATACTATCAAAGATCACGCCCGACATAGAATCGAATGAACGCAATTTTAGGAAGCCGGGGCGAAGGCTTCTATTTTTTACACCCTTTTTCAGAAAATGACACGGATAAAAGGAGCGATCGCATATGACAGAGATAGTATGGCACGGCCGCGGAGGCCAAGGCGCGTTCACAGCGGCGCGATTACTCGGCGCGGCCTACACCTTGCGAGGTGACGGCGGGTATGCCCTTGCATTTCCTTCCTTCGGGCCAGAACGGCGCGGCGCGCCCATCCGCGCCTTCACCAAGCTGGACGTCCAACCTATCGGAGACCGAAGCGAAGTGGAAAAAGGGGATTACAGCATTTTCCTCGACGATACGCTATTTACAAAGGCCGCCTTCTCAGAACTGAAGCCGGAAGGCATAATCCTTCTCAACACAAAGCAGCCAATGGATGACAGCCGTGTGATTGCCATCGACGGCGACGCCATCGCAGCGGAGATATTGAAAATTCCTATCACAAACACCATCATGCTGGGTACACTTGCCGCTGTCTTCCGCGGCATAACCCTTGCCGACATCGAGGAAGCCATCCGGCAGTATATGCCGGAGAAGCTTCACACAAAAAATATCGCGGCGGTCACAGCGGCGAGAGATTCTGCCGCCAGGGAGGTTCGACGATGAAACCATACTTACGGGAACATATACCGACAAAACTATCCGACATCCCCAATGCCACCGCGTACGAGGCAGGCTATCTGGTGACGAAAAATGCGGGTTGGCGCAATGTGCGCCCCGTAATCCACGTGGATACATGCGTAGGCTGCCTACAGTGCTATCTACACTGTCCCGACGGAGTGATCTATAAGGACGGCGGCAGGGTGGCCATCGACTATGACTTCTGCAAGGGCTGTGGAATCTGTAAAACCATCTGTAAAGCTGGCGCAATCGAAATGGAGGCGGAACTGTAATGGCAAAAAAATTTCTATCGGGAAACGAGGCCTTTGCTGAGGGGATCCGCCTTGCGCGCCCACAGGTCATCTCCGCCTATCCCATCACGCCGCAGACCATCGTTGTGGAGAGACTGTCCGAAATGGTAG